>DAWCEJ010000110.1:0-2038 GCA_052274955.1 Collinsella sp. | reverse complement strand
GTCGTTGCGGTCGAGCGCGGTGTAGCGGCGCTGGTTGCGGCCGATGGTGAGCGTGGAGCCCGGCTGCACAAAGCGATGGATGGACACGGCGGCCTCGTGACCGGCGGCGATGGCATCGATGGCAAAGCTCGGACCGGTATAGACGTCGCCGCCCACAAAGATGTCGGGTTCGGCGGTCTGGTAGGTCTGGGGATCGGCAAGGGCGCCCTGACCACGGCCAAGCTCCACCTTGGAGCCAGCCAGCAGGTCGCCCCACACGATGGACTGGCCAATCGACATGACCACGCGGTCGGCATCGACGCGACGCAGGTCGTTCTCGTCGTACTCGGGCGCAAAACGGCCCTCGTCATCGTAGACGCGCGTGCAGCGCTTAAAGGTGATGCCGCACACACGGCCGGCCTCGTCCAGATGGACCTCCTTGGGGCCCCAACCGCAACTGATGTGCGCGCCGTCCTCAACGGCCTCGCGACGCTCCTCCTCGCTGGCGGGCATCTGGGCCTCGCTCTCCAGGCAGAACATCTCAACGTGCTCGGAACCCAGACGGCAGGCGTTGCGGGCAACGTCGATGGCCACGTTGCCGCCGCCCACCACAATGGTGCGGCCGGACAGGGAATCGATCTTGCCGCTGTTAACCTCGCGAAGGAAGTCGACGGCCACGGTCACGTCCTCGGCATCCTCGCCCGGAATGCCGGCAAGGCGGCCACCCTGGCAGCCAATGGCAACGTAGAAGGCCTTAAAGCCCTGCTCGCGCAGCTCGTCGAGCGTCACATCGCGACCGACCTCCACGCCATAGCGGAACTCGGCGCCCATCAGGCGAATGATCTCGACCTCGGCCTCGATAACGTCCTTCTCCAGCTTAAAGCTGGGAATACCGTAGGTGAGCATGCCGCCCGGGCGATCGTTCTTCTCGAATACGACGGGCTTGTAGCCCTTCTCGGCCAGGTAGAAAGCGCAGGACAGGCCGGCTGGGCCGGCACCGATAATGGCGATCTTCTGGTCGAAGCCGCCGGCACGCGTCGGGGTCACCACAGGCGGGACATAGCGGGTCGCGGCATCCAGATCGCGCTGGGCGATGAACTTCTTGACCTCGTCGATAGCCACGGCGGCGTCCACACGGCCGCGAGTGCAGGCATCCTCACAGCGGCGGTTGCACACACGGCCGCAGATAGCGGGCAGCGGGTTCTCGCGCTTGATGAGTGCCAGCGCCTCGTCATAGCGACCCTGCGCCGCGAGCTTCAAATAGCCCTGAACGGCGACATGCGCGGGGCAGGCCGTCTTGCAGGGAGCGGTGCCGGACTCGTGCGTCTCGATACGGTTATCGTTGCGGTAGTTGGGCGACCACTTGGTGTGGTCCCACTTGGTGGCATCGGGCAGCTCCTGGCGCGGATACTCGGGCACCTGTCCGCCGGCCTTTTTGCTGCAGAGCTTCTGGCCGAGCTTGGCGGCACCGGCAGGGCACACCTCAACGCAGCGACCGCAGGCCACGCACTTGTCCTTCTCGACCTTGGCGACATAGGCCGAGCGCGACAGGTTGGGCGTGTTGAACAGCTGCGAGGTGCGCAGGGCATAGCACACGTTGACGTTGCAGTTGCAGATGGCGAAGATCTTGTTCTCGCCATCGATATTGGTGATCTGGTGCACAAAGCCGTTGTCCTCGGCCTGGCGCAGGATGTCGTAAACCTCGTCGCGGGTCACGTAATGACCACGATCGGTCTCGACCACGTAGTCGGCCATATCGCCCACAGCGATGCACCAATCGGCCGGGTCGTCGGCGCAGCCCTCGCCCATCACGCGACGGCTCGCGCGGCAGCTGCAGGTGCTGGCAGCATACTTACCCTCGTATTTATCGAGCCAGTGCTCGATATGCTCAATAGGCACCGAGGTGCTCGCGGCGTCAATGGCCTTCTCGACCGGAATGACGTGCATGCCGATACCGGCGCCTCCGGGCGGCACCATCGGCGTAGCCTTGGACAGCGGGCCTTTGGATGCCTGCTCAAAGAACTTGGCATAGACCGGATGCTCCTCGAGCTGACTCACG
>DAWCEJ010000109.1:0-2087 GCA_052274955.1 Collinsella sp. | reverse complement strand
GGGCGGCTGTAACGGATGGCATTTTCGACCAGGTTAAACACCAGCCGATAGAGGAGCGTGTCGCTCCCGATTACTAAAGCGTCTCCAGCACAATTGAGGGCTATGCCCTTATTTTCGGCAAGTGGCGCAAGGTCGGTGAGGACCTCTTCGGACAAGGGACCAAGTTCAACATCGTCCTCGCAAGGAATGCTGCGGAGCTCACTCATCTCGAGCAATACCTTGGCCATTCGAGACATGCGCTCGGTTTGTTCTTGTAACAGGTCGAGCAGCTCGGCTGTTTCGGGTTGCAAACCGGAGTGCTCGGAGATGAATAGTTCAATCTGTGCCTGCATAAGGGCGAGCGGGGTGCGCAGCTCGTGTGCGGCGTTGCCGGTAAACTGACGCTGTGCAGAGAACCCTTCGCCAAGACGGGCGACCATGTCGTTGAAAGAGGCGCTGCATCGTTGCAGCTCGGCGGGCGCGTCTTCGCTGAGTCTGATTTCGCTTAGGTTGTCAGGCTGCACGCGCTCTACCTGGGCGGCAAAATCCCTCAGCGGCTTGAGCGCGCGGCCGCTCCCAAAGTATGCCAGCACGCCGCCAAGCAGCGTGACTCCAGCCGTGATGCACCAGGCTGTCGCGCCAAAAGATTCCTGTGCGTCGTTTACGACGATCGTGACCTCGTCGTCGAGGTCTGCTTTTGTTGGGTCAAACGCCTGGGGCGAATCCACGCCGGCAGCGTTAAGGGCCGAGATGTCGCTGCCGATGGCATCCATGTAGCGCATGCCCGTATAGCCGACCAAGAAGTTCATCAGCATGCACGCCGCACATGTGAGCAGCGCCGTCATGATCGTTATGCGCCATTGCAGCGAAAGCCTTTTCATTCGCCATCCTCCATAACGTAGCCCTCTCCAATCCGATTGCGAATCGGGTCGCATCCCAAAGCGCTGCGCAACTTTTTCCGGAGCGACGAGATGTGAACGCGGGTTGCGTTGCTAAAGCTGTTCACGGTGCTATCCCAAACGTGCTCGATAAGCTCCTCTTGGCTTACCGGTCGCCCCTGATTAAGCATCAGGTATTCCAAGATTCCCGTTTCCTTGCGCGTAAGAGATAGCGCCTCGCTGTCCACGGAAGCGATGCGCGCCTTGGTGTCAAAGCTGAGCTTTCCGCAGGTTAATACTATGTCGCTTTGTGCGAAGCGCCTGAGGGTAAGGCTGCGGATCCTTGCCGCAAGTTCGTCCAGATGAAACGGCTTGGTAAGGTAATCGTTGGCGCCGGCATCGAGTCCGGCGACCTTATCGGATACTTCGCCACGCGCGGACAAAATCAGTACCTTGGTCTCGCGGTCGGTTTTCCTAAGTTCCCTGAGCACGGTCATGCCGTCGATACGGGGAAGGTTGAGGTCGAGTACCACAAGGTCGAAGGCCTCAACGTCTAGTAGGTCGAGCGCCTCCTGTCCGTCGTGACAGCAGTCGACGCTGTACGCCAAGTTTCGCAAGCTGCGCGCGATTGCATCACACAGCGCCCGCTCGTCCTCGACGATCAAAATACGCATAACAGTCTCCTTGCACATTCCAAATCGCGCTTAACACGGATTTTATAGCCGATATGGTCCAATGGTCGCGTAACGAAAGGAGTGGTCAGGTTGTTCAAAGCGGTAAAACCCGTGGTACAGGTCGCTTTGTTGATCGTCGGAATTGCCATGGTGTGCTTTGGCGTTATGCGTGGCGAGGCGGATGCCGTGCTGGCCAAAGCGATTAGGCTGTGCTTGGAGTGTATCGGAATTGGATAAAAGAGAAAACACTGCGTCGCGTATTTTAGCCCGATTTCGCGGATTCATTCAGGCGGCGGCGACGCTCGTCACCAACATCCACCTGCCAAACTTCGCCAAAGGCAGCATCTATCAAGGCGCGGAAAAAACAGTCTGCGTACCTGGGCTTAACTGCTATTCGTGCCCTGCGGCTGCGGGCGCATGTCCTATCGGCGCATTTCAGTCGGTGGTGGGCTCGTCCAAGTTCAACTTTTCTTACTACGTTACCGGTACGCTCATTTTGCTCGGCGTGCTGCTGGGACGCTTTGTATGCGGCTTTCTGTGCCCGTTCGGCTGGCTG
>DAWCEJ010000108.1:0-7744 GCA_052274955.1 Collinsella sp. | reverse complement strand
GCGCCGACCGTCAGCCCGAGTTCACCCAGGTCGATATCGAGATGTCCTTCGTGGAGCAGAACGATGTCATGAGCGCGCTCGAAGAGGTTCTTGCCGATGCCTTCGGCCGCATGGGTGTCGAGATGCCCACGCCGCTGCGTCGCATGGACTACTGGGATGCCATGGACACCTATGGCTCCGACAAGCCCGATACCCGCTATGGCATGCACCTGGTCGACCTGACCGACATCTTTGCCAACTCCAAGTTCAAGGTCTTCGCGACCGCCGCAAATGAGGAGGGCTCTGTCGTCAAGGCCATCAACGCCAAGGGCGCCGGTGCCTGGGCACGTGCCAAGATCGATAAGCTCGCCGGCGTGGCCTCCACGTTTGGCGCCAAGGGCCTGGCCTGGATCGCCTTTCGCGAGGACGGCTCCATCAACAGCCCCATCGTCAAGTTCTTCTCGGACGAGGAGATGGCGGCTCTGCGCGAGCGCATGGACGTCGAGCCCGGCGACCTTGTGATGTTCGCCGCCGGCCCGCGCCTGCTCTCCGATGAGATCCTGGGCGGCATGCGTTCGCACATGGCCAATGCGCTCGAGATCAAGCGCGAGGGTCACGACTTCCTGTGGGTCGTCAACTTCCCGCTGTTCCATTGGGACGAGGACCGCAAGGCCTATGCTGCCGAGCACCAGCCCTTTACCCTGCCGACCGAGACCGACATCGCCAAGATCGAGGCCGACCCGTTGGCAGCCGGTTCGTGCACCTACGACTTTGTCATGGACGGCTTTGAGGCCGGCGGCGGCGGTATGCGTATCCACAACGCCGAGATGCAGATGTCCATGCTCAAGCTCCTGGGCTTTACCGAGGAGCGCGCCGAGTCGCAGTTCGGCTTCCTCATGGAGGCCCTCAAGTTTGGTGCGCCCCCGATGGGCGGTTTCGCTCTGGGCCTGGACCGCGTGTGCATGCTGCTCACCGGTTCCGACTCCATCCGCGACGTCATGGCATTCCCCAAGACGGCCAGTGGCTCCGACCTCATGTCGGGCGCCCCGAGTGCCGTTAGCGGCGCCCAGCTCAAGGACGTCAGCCTGCGCCTGATGTAGGGAAGCGGCTACATATTGCCTGTAACGAGGGAAGGACGCGTGCCTTCCCTCGTTTTTTATGCGACGGTATTGCGATGACATGGGATGGCGAGGCGTCGCGGAAAGCGCGACCCAGAATTCGGCAAAATAATGGGACACAGTTTCCGCTTGAGCGGTCTAACGGAAACTGTGCCCCAGAATGAGCGCTCAAAACGGGGCAGGCTTTCCGCAACAACTGTCTGGCGAAAAGCCCGGCCCAGTTTCCTACAGCGAGTCTCTCTGAACGAGCTGCATGTGCATCACGGAGGTGGTGGGCTCGGCGCCCTTGATCATGTCGAGCGCAATGTTGGCGGCCATGTGGCCTTCTTCGCGCAGGGGCTGGCGGACGGTCGTGAGTGCGGGGACGCAGCGCGCCGCAATCTCGTGATCGTCGAAGCCGACGACAGAAACGTCCGCCGGAACGGATAGGCCTGCCTCGTTGAGTGCGGTGATGACGCCAGCCGCGATACGGTCCGATCCGCAGAGCACGCCATCGAAAGCAATCTCGCGCGCGAGGATCTGGTGCATGGCCTGATAGCCGTCTCCGCTGTTCCAGCCGGTATAGATAACGTTTGCGCCCGGGAGGTCTTCGCCCAGGACGGTGCGGTAGCCGCGCAGGCGGTCGACAACAGCGGGGTTGTCTTGCGGTCCCAACACGGCGACGATATCTTTGCGCCCGCGATCTTTCATAGCGAGTGCCGCAAAGCGTCCACCCTCTTCGTCGTCAGAGTAGACTGTCGAGAACACATCGCGATAGGGGTGGCCCTCGAGCTGGCCGCACAACACGGTGGGTACGCCCAGCTCGCGCAGCACCTCGAGCAGCTCGCTGCCCTTGTAAGGGGAGACGTCGATCACGGCGTCGAACGAGCGGCGCTCAAAGTGCTCGCGTGCGCGGTTGCGCTCATGCGTAGAAGACGCCTGCAAGATAACGGGCAGATAGGACGACTCCGACAGTTCCTCGGTAATGCCGCTCAAAAATTCGCTATAGGTGGGGTCGCTGAAGAGCTCACTCAGGGGCTCGGTCACGAGCACGGCGATGATTTCCGTGCGCCCGACAGCGAGCGCTCGGCCGCGAGCGTTGGGGACAAAATTGACTTTCTTGGCTGCCGCACGGACGCGTTTTTTGGTTTCCTCGCTAATGCGGGGCGAATCGTTGAGGGCGCGCGATGCCGTGGAGCGCGACACGCCGGCAGCTGCGGCAACCTCGGCAAGCGTAGGTGCGGTGCGAACTGGCTGGGTCATGGCGTCTCCTGGAAAATGCGGTCGATGTTGTCACTGATACGGGCTGGTGCGGATACAGCTTACTATAGTGCACCTGAACAGCGTTCATGATATCCGGTGACAGGTGTCGTTTTGCAACCAAGCCGCAATCGAATACGTCTCGTGTGGGTGAGATATCAGCGGGCGTGGCGGTTGCCTACGAGCTTAAGAACGATGTTTTGCGTTGAGTTTCAATATTCAGGGTGACATAAGTGTCGCGGTTGTACAACCGGTTGCACCGTTAATCCGGCCAAATCGACCGTTCAGCGGACAACCGGTTGCACAGTTTTTTGCATCGCCCGTAAGATAAGGACAACCGGTTGCACAAGAATCACTACGATGACGAAGGAGCATCACCATGGACGCCATTAACGATTGGGAAAACCAAGCGCTCACCCACAGGAACCGCCTGGCACCCCATGCGTACTTTATGGGTTATGAGACCGCCGATCTCGCTGCTACGTACAGCCGCGAGCTGTCGCGCGGGTTTGTCCAGCTGTCTGGCTCGTGGCAGTTCCGCCTCTTTGAGGGGCCTGCTGCCGTCTCCAACGAGGAGCTCTCCACGTACAAGTCCGAGTGGGATCACGTGGAGGTTCCGCACCTGTGGCAGGTAGACGGCTATGGCAACCTTGCCTATACCGACGAGGGTTTCCCGTTTCCGGTGGATCAGCCGTTCGTTCCCTCCGACGACCCCACGGGCGTCTACCAGCGCATCGTCAACCTTCCCGCCGTTCCTGCCGGCGCCCGCGAGATCATTCGCTTCGACGGCATCGAGAGCTATGGCGAGCTGTACGTCAACGGCCAGTTTATCGGCATGACCAAGGGCTCGCGTCTGTCCGCCGAGTTCGACGTGACCGACGCGCTCGTCGAGGGCGAAAACCTGTTTGCGGTCAAGGTCCTGCAGTACAGCGATGGCAGCTATATCGAGGATCAGGACATGTGGTGGGCTTCGGGCATCTTCCGCGATGTGTACCTTATGCAGCGTCCCGCCGCGCACCTGGTCGACTTTAGGTTCCGCACGCACCGCGAGGGCGATGCCGCTCTGATCACGCTCGATACGGTGGCCGAGGGCGCTACCCGCGTCGTGTTTACGCTCAGCGATGGCGAGAACGTGGTCGCTACGGGCGAGTGCGTCGACGGCCATGCCGAGTGCAGCGTTGCCGATGCCCACTTCTGGAACCCCGAGGACCCCTTCCTCTATGACCTTACGTTTGAGGTCTACGACGGTGACGAGGTCAGCGAGTACGTTCCGCATCGCCAGGGCCTTGCCGAGGTGACGGTCGAGGGCAATCATATCTACCTCAACGGCACCTACTTTAAGATGCATGGCGTCAACCGCCACGATCACGACGATCACAAGGGCCGCGCCGTGGGCCTCGATCGCATGCGCCGTGACCTGGAGCTCATGAAGCGACACAACATCAACGCGGTGCGCACCTCTCACTATGCCAATGACCCGCGCTTCTACGAGCTGTGCGATGAGTATGGCATCATGCTGGTCGCCGAGACCGATATGGAGAGTCACGGCTTCGAGAATATCGGCAATATCGCCCTGGTCACCGACGACCCGGCATGGGAGCCGGCCTACGTCGACCGCATTGAGCGCCTGGTGATGCAGGAGCGCAACCACGCCTGCATCATTATGTGGTCGATGGGCAACGAGAGCGGCTATGGCTGCAACATCCGCGCGATGTACGCCAAGGCTCACGAGCTCGACGGTCGTCCGGTCCACTACGAGGAGGACCGCAACGCCGATACCGTCGATGTCATTTCCACGATGTACTCCCGTGTGTCGCAGATGAACGACTTTGGTGAGCATCCCTTCCCCAAGCCGCGCATCAACTGCGAGTACGGCCACTCCATGGGCAATGGCCCCGGAGGCCTGTCCGAGTACCAGGAGGTCTTCGATCGCTGGGATTGCATCCAAGGCCAGTTTATCTGGGAATGGTGCGACCACGGTTTGGCTGCTGTGACCGAGGACGGCGTTGCCTACGATATGTATGGTGGCGACAACGGCGATTACCCCAACAACAGCAACTTCTGCATCGATGGCATGGTGTTCCCTTGGCAGCAGCCGAGCCCGGGCCTCACTGAGTATGGCCAGGTCATCTGCCCGGTTCGCATGGCTTATGACACCGAGGCGGGCGAGCTGACCGTCACGAACAAGCGCTGGTTTACTACCCTCGAGGATGTCTGCCTGTCGGCGGAGACCCTGGTAGACGGCGATGTAGTGTGCCGCAAGACGCTTATGCCCGGCGCGGTGGCTCCCGGCGAATCCGTCCAGCTGCCACTGGTGATTCGCGAGGCCGCGGTAGGCGAGACCCTGCTGACCGTGCGCGCCTACACCATGGCGGCTCACGCCTGGTGCGAGCCGATGTTCCAGTTGGGCGCTAGCCAGTTTGCCATCGCCAACCATCCGGCGCCGGCCATCGCCGCCCCCGCTCGTCCTGAGCTTACGGTCGAGGAGACCGAGCAAGAGATCCACATTCACTCCCTCAACGGCGAGCTGACCTTCAGCAAAGTCAACGGTACCGTGAGCGAGTGGAAGGCATCCGGCCGCGACGTAATGGCCTCTGGTCCCCAGGTTGGTTTTTGGCATCCGCTCGTCGACAACCACGCTCAGGAGTATGACTCCCTGTGGAAGGACAACTTCATCGATGTGATGCAGACGTCTACCCGCAAGGTTTCTTGGAAGCAGGACGGCAATGCGGTCGTCGTTACTGTGAGCCAGCGTATCGCTCCTCCCGTCCGCGCGTTCGGCATGCGCGTCGAGCTCGTCTACACCGTGCTTCCGAGCGGTCGCGTCGACCTCAAGGTTTCCGGCGAGCCCTACGGCGATTACTCGGATATCATCCCGCGCATCGGCATCTCCTTCGAGGTCCCCGGTTGCAATCGTGCCGTCGAGTGGTATGGCCACGGCCCGGGCGAGAACTATCCGGACTCGCTGCGCGCCAACCCGGTCGGTCATTACCGCACTACGGTCGACGACATGTTCACGCCCTACGTTATGCCTCAGGACTGCGCCAACCGTGAGGGTACCCGCTGGGTTGCCCTGCGCTCCAGTCACGGTGACGGCGTGTTGGTGACTCGTCCGGCTGATGCCGCCTCCAACCCGTTCTCGTTCTCGGCATGGCCCTATAGCTGCGAGGCAATCGATAACGCCAAGCACGTCTACGACCTTGTCAAGGGCGATACGGTCACGGTCAACATCAACGACCAGCTGCTCGGCCTTGGCTCGAACTCTTGGGGTTCCGAGGTACTCGATTCCTACCGCACCCGTTTTGAGAGCTTCAGCTTTGAGGTGTCCCTGCGACCGCTGACGTCTGCCGATCTGGCTCAGGCGCTGGCACCCATTAAGGAGGCATAAGTCATGCACGTCTTTAACTCGCGCGCCGACTTCGACGCTCAGATGAAGTCTGTCAAGAAGTGGATGCGCACCGGCCAGGCGCTCGATGGTGTTGCCGACCTGCAGCACGACGTGGCGTACTCCATCGGCGACTCGTTGGTGTACTGGTGGGTGAACGCCCACGAGGCAGCTACCGCCGATCTGGTCGGTCACCGTCGCTACCATGCCGTGCTCGCCCCGCTCGATGGCGACCTGACCGTCGAGGTGGCTTCCAAGACGGATCTTACCTGCACGCGCGCCTACAGCGATATCGACGATCGCGAGCGCTTTGAGGGTACGGGGGAGACCGTGACGATTCCCGCCGGCGGCGTTGCCGTCGTCGAGATCGACGAGGCCTACCGTGTCGTGGCCGATGCCGCGGATCCCCGCGTCGTGGTACTGCACGTGACGGTTGAAGGTTATTCCTTCCCCAACAAGTAGTATTCGTCCGTTTGGACGTTTGCTTCGCGCCGTTAAGGGGGATGGCTTTGTTGACTCCCTTTTCCCCATTCCCCTTAGCAGGTGCGCCGTCCACGATTGCGCTTGCAGTCCGGACGGTTTTAGATGAGATATAACGGATGATCGGGAGGGCTTATGAGCTCTGAAAAACGAGGAACGATCGGTTCGTTCGCTCTGCTGGGCATGACGGTCGCCGCCGTGTTCGGTATCAAGAACATCATCAACAACAACGCGGCCATCGGCTTGGCAGCTGCGCCGTCGTTCTTCTTCGCCACGCTTTTGTACTTTGTCCCCTATACCCTGGTTACCGCTGAGTTCGTCGGCCTCAACAGGGACTCCGAGTCTGGCGTGTACGCATGGGTTAAGACCTCGATGGGTGGTCGCTGGGCGTTCCTGACGGCATTTAGCTACTGGTTCGTTAACCTGTTCTACTTTGCGTCCGTCCTGCCCAACGTCATCATTTACGCGAGCTACGTGTTCTTTGGTGCCAATGCCGAGCTCTCGCAGCTGTGGATCACCATTATCGAGATCGTCGTCTTTGCTATCGCCACGTGGGTTTCGACCAAGGGCGCTAAGTGGATCGGCTCCATTTCCTCCTTCGGCTCGACCGCGGCTCTCGGCCTGACTGCCGTGTTCATCTTGCTGTCCCTGGCTGCTGCCTTTGGCGGCGTCGAGTTCGCTACGGCTCCTACCCCCGCTAACATGGCTCCCGACATGAGCAACTTCGCAACTATGTGGGGCTTCTTCGGTACGCTTGCCTGGATCATCCAGGGCGTTGGCGGCGCTGAGTCTGTCGGCGTGTTCCTTAACGACCTTAAGGGCGGCGTCAAGGCCTTCGTGCGCACCGTCGTTATCGCCGGCCTGACCATCGGCCTTCTGTACGCAGGTGCTTCGCTGCTGGTCAACCTGTTCATTCCCGAGGGCGGTGTTGCCATCTCCACCGGTATCTTCGACGTATTCGGCGCTGTCTTTGCCCACTTTGGCATTCCCATGGAAGTGTCCACGCGCGTCATTGGCCTGATCCTTCTCGCTGCCACGCTGGGCTCCCTCATGATGTGGACCTCTGCTCCCATCAAGGTCTTCTTCACCGAGATCCCCAAGGGCGTCTTTGGTAGCAAGATCGTCGAGCTCAACGAGCACGGCATTCCCGCCCGCGCCGCTTGGCTGCAGTTCGCCATCGTCGTCCCCATCCTGATCATCCCGGCCTTGGGATCTGGTAACCTCGACGACCTGCTCATGATCGTCACCAACATGACGGCTGCCACTGCTCTGCTCCCGCCGCTGCTGATCCTGCTTGCCTACTTTATGCTGCGCAAGAACTTCGACGCCGCTCCCCGTGACTTCCGCATGGGCTCGCGCAGCTTTGGTCTGGTCGTTGCCGCATTCCTGCTTGTGGTCTTCTGCTTTGTGCTTGTCTGCGGCACCATCCCGCTCGATCAGCCGCTGTGGCTGACGCTGGTCTACAACGTTGGCGGTGTGGTTGTCTTCCTGGGCCTTGCCGTGATGTGGTACAACCGCTATATCAACCGCCTGCGCGAGACCG
>DAWCEJ010000107.1:0-4539 GCA_052274955.1 Collinsella sp. | reverse complement strand
GACAATGTCCTGCTCATATTAAAAGGAACGTCCCTAACTACCGGTCAAAAAAAACGAGCAAGGATCGCGGGGTCCTCGCTCGTTTTTTTGGGCAATGTTTCGACTGCGCCGTTACTTGTCGGCGGCTGTTTTCTTGGCAGTCGACTTCTTCGCGGTCGTCTTCTTGGCGGCAGTGGCTTTCTTAGCCGTGGTCTTCTTGGCCGTCGTCTTCTTTGCCGAGCTCGCCTTAGTCGCGGTCTTGCGGCCGCGGGCGGGCTTCTTCTCCTTGGTCGGGCAGTCCATGTTGACGCAGATGCGCCACGGGCCGCGCGCCGTGTTGACCACCACGATGGGGGCGCCGCACTCGGGACAGGTCTCGCCCGTAGCCTCGAGCTTGCCACGCGCCGGCAGCGGATAGCTCACGCCGCAATCGTCATAGTTGGTGCAGCGGATAAAGCGCTTGCCGCTCTTCTCGCTCTTGTGTGCAATCAGGTCGCCATGGCGTCCGGCCTCGGCACACACCTTGCACTCGCCCACCTTAAGATCGGGCTCGTAGTTGGTGGGGCACGTCGGGTTCACACAAATCTCGAAGGCCTTCTGGCGGAACGGCTGACACTTAATGCGCGGCGCACCGCACTCGGGGCACACGGCGGCCTCGCCCTCGAGCGGGCTTACCTTGACGCCACTCGGCACCGGATAGGTCACGTCGCAGTCGGGCCATCCCATGCAGCCGATAAAGCTGCCGCGGGTCTTGGCGCTCGTCTTCATAACCAGGTCCTTGCCACACTTGGGGCAGGCGCCCACGCGCGCATCGGCCGTGACGGCGTCGCTGATGGCGTCGCCCAGCTCTTGCGTATGCTTGAGCAGCTCGTCGAGCACGCCGGCCAGCAGCGCGCGCGAGTGCGTCACGACATGCTCTTCGGTGTCCTCGCCGCGTTCGACGCGAGTCATGTCGCCGTCGAGCTCGCTAGTCATGTCGGGGCTCGTGATGCGCGGGGCGAACTGCGACAGTGCGTCGATGATGGCGATGCCCAGCTGGCTCGGCTCAACGGGATCGTTTTTGAGGTAGCGCACGGCATACAGGCGCTCGATGATGCTCGCGCGCGTGGACTTGGTACCCAGGCCGCGCTTCTCCATCTCCTGCACGAGCTTGCCCTGGCTGTAGCGCGCGGGCGGCTCGGTCTGCTTGGCCTCGAGCTTCATGTCGAACACGTCGACCGTATCGCCCTGCTCCAACGGCGGCATCTGCTCGTCGCGCTTGAGTCCGTACGGGTACGCCTCGCGGAAGCCCGGGGTCACAAGCACGTCGCCCGAAGCCACGAATGGCTCGCCGTTGACGTCGAGCTCGAGCTTGGTGTTCTCGATGGTCGCGGGCCCCATAAGCGTCGCCAGGAAGCGGCGGGCGATGAGGTCGTAGAGCTTGCGCTGGCCGCCATCGAGCGTGGACGGATCGCCCTCGCCCGTGGGGTAGATAGGCGGGTGGTCGGTGGTCTCGACCTTGCCGCGCGTGGGCTTCATGGGACCGGCGAGCACCTTTTTGCACACGGGCGCCAGCGCCGGATTGATCTTTGCCAGGTCGCTTACCACGGCGCCCAGATCGAGCGTCGCGGGGTACACGGTGTTGTCAACACGCGGGTAGCTGATGAGACCGGCCATGTAGAGGGACTCGGCGATGCGCATCGTACGCGCAGGCGAGATGCCCTCGGCCGCGGCGGCAGCCTGCAGCGAGGTCGTCGCAAACGGCGTGGGCGGCTGCTGCTTACGCGAGCGCTTGGTCACCGCGGCAACGGTCGCCGTCGTAGCGCCGTCGACGTGACCGTACGCCGTCTCGGCAGCATCTTTATCGGTAAAGCGCGCCGTCTTGTGCGCGATCTTAAAGCGATCGTCCTCGGCAGCGCCCTGCGCGGCACCCATGCCGCGAATCTGCCAATAGTCCTCGGGCACAAACGCCATGCGCTCGCGCTCGCGCTCGACCACCAGGGCGAGCGTCGGCGTCTGCACGCGGCCGGCGGAGCGCACGTTGCCAAAGCCGCCAAACTTGGCGAGCGTCAGGTAACGCGTGAGCACCGCGCCCCAAATGAGGTCGATGTGCTGACGGCTCTCGCCGGCGTCGGCCAGATTCTGGTCGAGCGAGACGAGATTATCGAAGGCCTGCGTGATCTCGGCCTTGGTAAACGAAGAGTATTGGGCGCGGGCAACCGGCAAGTCCGGCGCAACCTCGCGCACCTTGTTGAGAGCGTCCGAGCCGATCAGCTCGCCCTCGCGATCGAAGTCCGTGGCGATGATAACGCTGTCGGACTTTTTAGCGAGGTTCTTGAGCGAACGAATGAGCTCCTTCTCGGCCGGCAACTTAATGACGGGCGCCCAGGTGAGGTAAGGCAGGCTCTCGAGCTTCCAGCCCTTGATGGAGATACCATCGGCAAGAAACGGCTTGCGCTTGGTGTCGTAGGGCGGACGTGCCAGGCCATCGGGCATATCGGCCGGCAGCATCTCGCCGTCCTCGGTGACCGAATACCAGCCCAGCTTTTTATCGAACAGCACGCTGTCGCAAAAATCGGGCGCAAGGATGTGACCGGCAAGGCCGATCGTCACGCACTCCTCGCCCTTCCACTCAAAACGGTAGATGGCGGTGTTGTACACCTTGTCCTTTTTGGGCTTGCCCGTGGACAGACGCTCGGCAATCTGACGCGCGGCGTCGTTTTTCTCGGCGATGATGAGCTTCAAAAGAGGCTCCTATCTCGTATCTCTGCGGCTACGCCCGCCCGTATGGCGGCCGACTTACGCCCTTGCTTGCTCAATCTGCCCGATGAGCCAATCGCACCAGGCATCCATGCCCTCGCCCTTGCGCGCGCTCACGGCAAACCGCGGCGCCTGCGGATTGAGGTCATCGAGTGTCTTAGTATACCTATCCATGTCAAAATCGAAAGCCGGGGCCACGTCGACCTTGTTGAGCAGCTGCGCGCCGGCGTGCTGGAAGATGCCCGGATACTTGATGGGCTTGTCGTCGCCCTCGGGCACCGAGAGAATCATGATGGACAGGTTCTCGCCCAGGTCAAAGTCGACCGGGCAGACCAGGTTACCCACGTTTTCGATAAAGATGACGTCGATGTTCTCCAGACCCACAGCCTGGTCGAAGGCATCGACAGCCTCCATGATCATGTTGCCCTCGAGGTGGCACAGACCGCCCGTGTTGATCTGGATGGCGGGCATGCCGGCTTCCTTCATGGTGATGGCGTCGACATCCGAGGCGATATCGCCCTCGATGACGGCGCAACGCAGGCCTGCCTTGTCGCGCAGGCGCTCGTTGGTACCCAGGATCGTGGTGGTCTTGCCCGAACCGGGACTCGACAAGACGTTGATCACATAGGTGTTTGTCTCTTTAAATCGCTGACGCAGCTGATCTGCCAGGCGCTCATTGCGCGACAGAATCGGCGACGCGATATCAATCGTTTTCTCGGCCATACTCGGCACTCCTTACTTTGGCCCCTTTATACCCCATCACCAGATGGCTAGCGGGCTAATCTTCGGGGGTCTCGATTTCAATACTTGCGATGTCGAGCTCGCGACCGTGCAGCAGGCGCACGTTGGCGCCGCCACATTGGGGGCAGCGGCAATGGAAACGGTCGTGCTCAAAGACCTCGCCGCAGTCCAGACACTCGCTTTGCGGATGGACTTCCTCCACGGCGAGCTCGCAGCCGCGCGTGAGCGGGTCCTCGTCGCGAAACGTCTCCCATGCAAAGTCGAGCGCCTCGCGCACGACCTCGGTCATATCCCCGATACGCAGCGTTACCAAAACGGCGCGCGAGGCCCCCGCCCCACGCGCCGCGCGAATCACTGTATCGAGTATGCCGTTGACAATGCCAACCTCATGCATACCGATTTACTCCTCGCTGTCCTCTTCGTCGTCCGAAAACAGGTCCAGACGGCTCACAAACAAGCCCTCCTTGCCCTCGCGCGCGGTAATGACCACGCGGGCGATGGCGAGCGAAATCTCGTAGAGCGAGAGCAGGGCGCCGTACATGAGGCCCAGCGTAACGGGCGAGCCGTCGGGCGTAATCACAGCCGAGCCCACAAGCAGGCCAACGTATACATAACGCCAAGCACTGCGGAAAGCAGCGTAGGACACGATGTGGAAGACGGACAAGTAGAAGATGATGAGCGGTAGCTCAAACGCCACGCCAAAGCCGATCATAAAGAGCAGCTCCATGTTGACGTAATTCTCCAGATCGGGCAGCGCCGTAGCGACGGCCGAAGTCTCGCCGATGAGCCACTCAAAGCCCGCAGGGATGATGATGAAGTAGCAAAAGATTGCGCCCAGGAAGAACAGCACCGTCGAGGCGAGCACCGTGGGCACGACCCATTTGCGCTCGTTGGGGCGAAGCGCCGGCAGGAAAAATGCCAGAATCTGCCAGATGATCATGGGCGTGCACATGACCACGGCCATCTTGATGGCCAGCGAAAAGCGCAAACCAAAGCCACCGAGCGTGGTGGTGATGTAGAACTTGCCGTCCGGCACAAAAGAGCGGATGGGGTCTTCCAGGATGTCGAGCACCACGGGCG
>DAWCEJ010000106.1:0-8600 GCA_052274955.1 Collinsella sp. | reverse complement strand
GGAAGTCCTCGCCCTCGTTGAAGGCGCGCACCAGATGCTCGTCGCCCGAAAGATGCGCGAGCAGGCGCAGCTCGATCTGCGAGTAGTCCACCGCCAAAAAGACGCTTCCCTCGCCTGCCGAAAACGCCGTCTTGACGGTACGACCCAGCTCCGAGCGCGGCGGGATGTTCTGCAGGTTCGGGTCGCTCGAGGACAGACGCCCCGTTGCCGTGATGGTCTGGTTGTACGTAGTGTGTACGCGACCGTCACCACGGCGTAGCGGGCCCAGCGTGTCCAGATAGGTGGACTTGATCTTAGACTTCTCACGCCAGTCCAAGATCAGACGCACGATTTCGTGGTCACGCGCAAGGTCGCTCAGCACCTTGGCGTTGGTCGAATAGTAGCCGCGCTTAGTCTTCTTGAGGCCCTTGGTCGGAAGCCCCATCACATCAAAGAGCACGTGCGACAGCTGCATGGGACTGCCAATATTAAAGGTCTCGTCACCCGCCAGGTCGCGAATACTGCGCTCAACCTCGGTAATCTGGGTCGCCAGGCCCTCGGACAGATTGCGCAGGCGGTCGGGGTCTACAAGCATGCCCGCACGTTCCATCTTGGCAAGCACCGGCACGAGCGGCATCTCGATCCCATCGAACACGTTGGCGGCGTTCTCGCGGGCCATGCGGTCGCGCAGCGGTGCGACCAGCGCCAGCGTCAAGGCCGCCGTGCGAGCGGCGGGTGCAGGAGCGTCCTCGCCGGCACCCTCTGCACCGCGCGCCGCAGGCAGCGCCATCTGCAGATAGGCATCGGCCAGATACACCTCGTCAAACTCGGAGCGGTCGGAATCCAACAGGTAGGCGGCAACCACGGTGTCGAAGATACGCGTGGAATCGACTGCCAGCGGATCCATGAGCTCGGTCTCAGAAGAATCGATGGGCGAAAGCTCATGCAGCAGCGCCTTCGTATCCGGGCTCGCAACGCGACCCTCCATAAACAGGCGCGCAAGCACGCCGGCAATCACGCCGTGGGCAAAGTTGAAGCCCTCAACCTCAGCCGCCGCGCCGCCGTCGCCCTCCTCGAGCGCGAACAGGCCCTTGGGCGTCGCCAACCACAGCGTGCGCGTCAGTCCAAAGAGCGCGCCCTCTTCCTTGTCGTCGTCCACCACGGCGGCAATCCACTCGCCTGCCTCGATCGCACGCGAAACCTCGGACGCAACGGCAGCAAGTGCCCCAGCATCGCCGGCAGCAGCGCGTGAAACCGCGGGCATCTCAAACGTGCTGGCAGTGGCAGCAGCCCCGCCCTCGCCGCCGATCAACGCCAAGAAACGGTTCTGCATGGCGGTGATACCAAGCGTACCCAGCGCCGCGGAAACCTCATCGGCAGAAAACGCCGGGAAGGACGTCGCCTCAAAATCGAGCTCAACGGGCGCATCGGTGCGGATGGTCGCCACCTTACGGCTCAGCAGCGCGTCGTCGATGTGTGCGCGCAGGTTTTCGCCCATCTTGCCCTTGACCTCGTCGGCGTGTGCGATGACCTCGTCCAGGCTACCGTACTGCGCAATGAGCGCGCTCGCCTTTTTGGGGCCGATGCCCGGCACGCCGGGGATGTTATCGGACGTGTCGCCCTTCAGACCATAAAAGTCGGGCACGAGCGCTGGCGTAATGCCGTGATACAGGTCATCCACGCTCTCGGGCGTCATAATCGCCACGTCGGACAGGCCCTTGCGGGTCGAGACCACGTTAACGTGCTCGGTCACGAGCTGATACATATCGCGATCACCGGTCACCAGCAACATGTCGCAACCGGCCTGCTCGCCCAAGCGCGCCATAGTACCCAGGATGTCATCGCCTTCCCAGCCCTCGGACTGCAAAATCGGCACGTTGAGCGCGGCGAGCAGCTCCTTAATCATGGGAAACTGTGCGTGCAGATCGGGGTCCATGGGCGGGCGCTGAGCCTTGTACTGCGGCAGCATCTCCATGCGCACGCGCGGCTTGCCCTTGTCAAACGCCACGACAACGCCGTCGGGATTAAAGGCGTCAATCATCTTGAGGAACATATTCAAAAAGCCAAAGATTGCGTTGGTGGGACGACCGTCCGGCGCGTTCATGGTCGGCGGCACGGCGTGGAAGGCGCGATGCATGAGCGAGTTGCCGTCGATGACGGCAAAGGTACGGCGCTTGTCAGACATATTGAATACCTCGCTTTGGGCTGGGCACAGTTTGCTCACACCAGTTTACACGCTCCCCGCCCCACGGCCACCGCACATCAGGCTTCCCCGCCGCCGCGGGCCCGCGCGTGATACGATGGCTCACGGTACATCAACCAGCACGATCGATCCGAAAGGAGCCTGCGTCATGGAGCGTCCCTGCGCATGGAAAAAGTACACGCCACAGCAAATCGAGGAGCTCGAGGAGCTTTGCCGCGGCTATAAGCAGTTTTTGAGTGAGAACAAGACCGAGCGCCTGTGCGTCAAGGCCGGCATCAAGATGGCCGAGAAGGCGGGCTACGTCAATCTGGAGACCGTGATCGCCGAGGGCCGCGCGCTCAAGGCCGGCGACAAGGTGTACGCCGCCAACCACGGCAAGGACCTCATGCTCGTCAACCTGGGCACCGCCCCGCTCGAGCAGGGCTTTAACATCCTGGGCGCCCACGTGGACTCGCCGCGCCTGGACCTCAAGCAGAACCCCGCCTTCGAGGCCGGCGACATGGCTTATCTCGACACGCACTACTATGGCGGCGTCAAGAGCTACCACTGGGTCGCTTCCCCGCTCGCACTCGTGGGCGTCATCTGCAAAAAGGACGGCACCACCGTCGACATCAACATCGGTGACAAGGCCGACGACCCGGTCTTTACCATCTCCGACCTGCTGATCCACCTCTCGAGCGAGCAGATGGCCAAGCCCGCCAAGGACGCCGTCGACGCCGAGATCCTCGACGTGATCGTGGGCGGCCGCCCCGTCAAGTTTGACGAGGACGACAAGGACGCTCCCAAGGAGCCCGTCAAGCAGATGTTCCTGGATATCCTCAAGGAGCAGTACGACGTCGAGGAGGAGGACTTCCTCTCCGCCGAGATCGAGGTCGTGCCCGCCGGCCCCGCCCGTGACATGGGCCTCGACCGCTCCATGATTCTGGGCTATGGCCACGACGACCGTGTCTGCGCCTATCCGTCCATGCTCGCCCAGATCAACGTCGCCAACGTGGAGCGCACGAGCATCACACTCATCGTCGACAAGGAGGAGATCGGTTCCGTAGGTGCCACCGGCATGACGAGCCGCTTCTTCGAGAACACCGTCGCCGAGATCATGACGCTCGCCGGCGAGGATAGCCCGCTGGCCCTGCGCCGCGCGCTCGCCCGCAGCCGCATGCTCTCCTCCGACGTGTCCGCCGGCTTCGACCCGGGCTACGCCGGCAAGTTCGAAACCAAGAACGCAGCCTTTATGGGTCGCGGCCTGTGCTTTAACAAGTACACGGGCAGCCGCGGCAAGGGCGGCTCTAACGACGCCGACGCCGAGTATGTGGCCCTCATCCGCGACATCATGGACGAGGCCGGCGTGGACTTCCAGACCTGCGAGCTCGGTCGCGTCAACGCGGGCGGCGGCGGCACCATCGCATACATCATGGCTAAGTACGGCATGAACGTCATCGACTCTGGCGTTGCCGTCCTGTCCATGCACGCCCTGTGGGAGGTCGCTAACAAGGCCGATATCTACGAGGCCTATCGCGGCTACAAGGCCTTCATCGAGCGCGCGTAACCAACCCTTCATCAGTTGCGGTGAAATACAGACTAAACTGGCCCATAAACGGCCAAAACAGACCGTATTCCACCGCAACTTCCTTTTTGGCAGAGGAGAGTCCATGCTGCAGGTCGTCATTTCGCCCGCCAAGCAGATGCGCGCGGCCCAAGATGCTTTTGAAGTCCTGGGCATCCCACCCTTTGCGCGCGAGACGGCTCGCCTCCACCGCGCACTGCTAGATATCGAGCGGAATGAAGGCAGCGACAGCCTGCAGGCGCTATGGAACGTGAGTGACAAACTGCTGGGGCCTTGCCTCAACACCCTGCATGAGTTCGGGCCCATCCTGAAAAACGGCGATCTCGACAATCCCGCACTCGCCTGTCACCTCTCCCCTGCCGTCATGTCCTACCACGGCATTCAATACCAGAGCATGGCGCCCGAGGTGATGGATTCCGCGCAGCTCGCATGGCTGCAAAGCCACCTGTGGATCCTCTCTGGCCTCTACGGGTGCGTTCGCCCCTTTCATGCCGTGGAACCATATCGGCTGGAAATGGGCGCGAAGCTCGCCGTTGACGATGCCCCAGACCTCTACGCGTTTTGGAGCGACAAGCTCGCGCGGGCTATCGCCCCGGCAGGCTCAAACACCACGATCGTCAACCTCGCCAGCGTAGAGTACGCCAAAGCCGTTCTGCCCCATCTCGCGGGCGACGCCACGGTCGTCACGTGCCTCTTTGGCGAAGGCATCCGCAACGGCAAGCCCATCCAGCGCTCGACCGCCAACAAAAAGGCACGTGGTTCCATGGTGCGCTGGATGGCAGAAAACAAGCTCGAGGATGTAAGCGGGCTCACCGCGTTTGACGTTGGTTATCGTCACTTTCCCGAGCTTTCAAATAAGAACACTTTGGTCTTCCTGAACGAACAGACCTTGTAGGACCACCGCTACTTTTGAATGTGCTGCCCAGGCACGGCGTCTATTCCGCCAAGCCGTCGGCTTTGGCAACTTCGTTTGTCGAGCCGTCCTGATAGGTAATCTTGACATGCTC
Organism: Collinsella sp.; assembly: GCA_052274955.1. Taxonomy (GTDB): domain Bacteria; phylum Actinomycetota; class Coriobacteriia; order Coriobacteriales; family Coriobacteriaceae; genus Collinsella. The sequence continues at coordinate 3,847 of DAWCEJ010000106.1, read as the reverse complement.
CACCTCGGACACCGCAACACCCGTCGGGGGCTCCAAGCGCCATTCCGTCAGCGCGATATCCATAGTCGTAGGCACGTCGCCCTGATTCTTGAGCTTCACCGTCAGCGTTTTGAGCGCCGCATCATACGTCACGCGTTCGATTTCCTCACCAGGAATAGACCCACCGCTCAGCTGAAGCTGGACAAATCCATCGCGCGAATACCAATAGTCGCCCGGCGCGGCAACGGTATTGCCGCCCGCAACCTTCACTGTCATGATCGGCAGGGCATCGTCGGCCTCGAACTCCCATGCAGCGCCGCCGTGACCGCCAAACGTCCAGATACAAAAGGCAATCACCAGCACGGCAAGCACCGCAAAACCAATCGCGACAAGGCCATGGTGCGCACGGCTTTTCTCGGCCGATACATCCCATTGCGTCTCTCGATATAGATGCTTGTCTTCCATGTTCGCCTCCCCACAGGCACGCTCGTTAGGCCAATCGTACCCATTCGAGCTATACTTGAGCCCATTACATAAACGGGGAGCTTGCAGGACAGGACGGCAGGCTGAGACTGGGCGCGCCCGCCCTGACCCGCAAACCTGATATGGGTAATGCCAACGAAGGGAGCCGTGCCAATGAGCACACAGACCGAGCCCAAGCTCGTCACGCAAATCGACTTCGCCCGCGCCGGGCAGATCACGCCGCAGATGAAGGAAGTCGCCGAGCGCGAGCATCGCGACCCCGAGTACATCCGCGAGCGCGTGGCCGACGGCCGCATCGCCATTCCCGCCAACATCGTGCACATCAAAAAAGGCATGCGCGCCTTTGGTGTCGGTGAGGGCCTGTCCACCAAGGTTAACGTGAACCTGGGCATCTCGGGCGACAAGGCAGATGCCGCCGAGGAATGGAAGAAGGTCAAGATCGCCGAGGACTTTGGCGCCGACGCCATCATGGACCTCTCCAACTCGGGCAAGACGCGCCAGTTCCGCCAGCAGCTCATCGACGAGACGCCGCTCATGGTAGGCACCGTCCCCATGTACGACGCCATCGGCTACATGGAAAAGCCGCTGGTCAAGCTCACCAAGGACGACCTGTTCGAGGTCGTGCGCGCGCACGCCGAGGACGGCGTGGACTTTATGACCATCCACTGCGGCATCAACAAATCGGTCACCAAGACCTTTAAGGAGACCGGCCGCCTCATGAACATCGTCAGCCGCGGCGGCTCGCTGCTATTTGGCTGGATGGAGGTTACCGGCAACGAAAACCCCTTCTACGAGTACTTTGACGAGCTGCTCGAGATCTGCCACGAGTACGACGTGACCATCTCGCTCGGCGACTCCTGCCGCCCGGGCTGTCTCTACGACTCCAATGACGCCACCGAGACCGCCGAGATGATCGAGCTGGGCAAGCTGTGCAAGCGCGCCTGGGCCGCCGGCGTCCAAGCCATGGTCGAGGGCCCGGGTCACATGGCGCTCGACGAGATCGCCGCCAACATGAAACTGCAGAAGCGCCTGTGCCACAACGCCCCGTTCTATGTGCTCGGGCCGCTGGTGACCGATATCGGCGTGGGCTACGACCACATCACCGCTGCTATCGGCGGCGCTATCTCCGCCAGCTCCGGTGCCGACTTCCTGTGCTACGTGACGCCGGCCGAGCACTTGTGCCTGCCCAACGCCCAAGACGTGCTCGATGGCCTCATGGCCACCAAGATCGCCGCGCACGCCGCCGATATCGCCAAGAAGGTGCCGCACGCCCGCGACATGGACGACAAGATGGGCCAGGCACGCCGCAAGCTCGACTGGGACTCCATGTGGAAGTGCGCGCTCGACCCGGTCACCGGCAAGAAGCGCTACGAGGAGTCCCCCGCCGCCACCGAGGGCACCTGCACCATGTGTGGCAAGATGTGCGCCGTCCGCACCGTCAACAAGGTGTTCGAGGGTACGACGATCGATCTCGGCATGGAGGACTAACTCGTCACCGGAGCCACAATCAGTAACATGGTGTTCGTCAATTGTTGACGTGTGAACATTTGCTTACATTTGCGTAAAGATTGCATCGCCCGCCCGGGTTCGACATAGAGTCGGCCCGGGCATCTTTATAATGCTGGCTTAAAGACCCATTTGATTCCGACCGAACAAGGGAGCAAACATGGATCGCAGTAAGGTACCTGCCGTTCTATCCATCGCAGGATCCGATTCCAGCGGTGGCGCCGGCATTCAGGCCGACATCAAGACCATCACGGCGCACCGCCTGTATGCCGAGACGGCCATCACCGCCATCACCGCACAAAACACGCTCGGTGTCACCGCCGTGCAGAACATCTCCCCTGATATCGTCGCTGCGCAGATCGACGCCGTATTTGACGATATCCGCCCCAGCGCCGTCAAGATCGGCATGGTTTCCTCTGCCGAGATTATCGAGGTTATCGCCGACCGCCTGAGCGCCTGGAACGCGACAAACGTGGTCGTCGACCCCGTCATGGTAGCAACCTCGGGCGCACGGCTGATTGCCGAAGATGCCGCCGAGGCGCTCACCCGCCGCCTGTTCCCACTAGCAACCGTCATCACGCCCAATATTCCCGAGGCCATGGCCCTGCTTGACTACGAGGTCGACTCCGAGCGCACACAGCAAAATGCTGCCATGCTCCTCACCCGCCGCTTTGGTTGCGCATCCCTCGTTAAGGGTGGGCATCTTGTCAACGAGGCCAACGATGTATTGGCCGAACCCGCGCCGCTCGATGACGAGGGCAACCATCTGGGCGATCCGCTCACCACGTGGTTCCGCCACAAGCGCATCGAGACCGACAACACACACGGCACCGGCTGCACGCTTTCGTCCGCCATCGCCTGCGCGCTGGCCCAGGGCATGGATCTTGCCGATGCCGTCAATGCGGGCAAGGCATACCTGACAGGCGCTCTGGCCGCCGGCCTGAACATGGGCAAAGGCTCCGGCCCTGTCAACCACATGTGGCAGTACTAAATAGCCAGTAACCTGCCAAAAAGAGACAGGCTACCTTGCACCAAAAACCGTCGCAACATTCGATGAAAATCGTGCAAACGCGAAAAATCATTAAATGTTGCGACGGTTTGATTTTAGATAGCGGTCGAGCAAAGGACCAGAGCGCCTATTCGTCGGCGAGTTGAATTCCCAACAAACCCGAGAGTGCCAGCGCCTGCTCGGCATTGACCGTCAAGCCACGCAACTCATGGTAATCGCCCGAAACAACGGGCGCTGCAAATGTACAGCGCGACACATCAACGCCGGAAAGCGACGTCTTGAACACATCAACACGCGTCAGGTCACAGCCATCCAGGCGTATCTGACCCAGCTTGGCACCCTGAAATGCAGCCTCTCTCAGACGTGTATCGCATGCTGTCATAGGGCCAATGCGTCCCTCCGAAAGGTTCGCATAGCTCAAATCGCACGATCCAAACGACACGCTCGACAGGCGCGCCTTGAGCAAGTTGAGTCCCGGTGCCGAGCAGTCAACGAAGTCGCAGCGGCTGAGCCAGCAGCCTTCCATGTTGCAGCGGATAAAGCGGCAACCGCGAAACACCACGTCGCGAAACGTCGAGCCGCTCCAGTCAACGCTATCGAACTCGCAAGATCGGAACACAACGCCATCGAAGGTCGCGCCGTTCGCCACGTCGTAGGCAAGATCCAAATCCTCAAAAGCGGTATTGGAGACGAGCTCATCGCCCTCGGCAAAGAGGTCGATGAGCTCGTCCATGCCCATATGGCAGCCAATCCGTTCGTTTACCCGGGCAAAACCACCGCAAAGGTGCCTGTCCCCTTTGCGGTGGCTTGGGGTCGCGCTACTCACCGAGCATCTCTTGGAGCTTGGCTGCCACGGCATGTCCCAAGCTC
>DAWCEJ010000105.1:0-3253 GCA_052274955.1 Collinsella sp. | reverse complement strand
TTGTTACTGCGAGCGGCCTTATCTTCTAGCCCACTAAGTGTCTATTGTTCCGAAGTAAGTGGCAGCTGCGAGTTCGATGCTGTCGCCCAAGATCTTCGCGATCTCGCCGTCGAGCTGACCACCGCCGCCTTGCATGCCATCCTTGATGGTGAGTCCCAGGTTCACAAGGCCCATGACCAGAAGGACAGCGCCGAGGAACTGCACACCAGATGACAGCAGGGAGGTTACGTTGCCGAGATTCATATGCTCAATTCTCCTTTCTAATGAGAAACAACGTCATGACGTTGGGAAATGTTCGTTGGGTTCAATGCACCATCCTCGCGACGGCGAAGATGCACCCTCCGGCGACGATCATGGCAACGGCGCCTGACAGTTGGCCGCCGCCACCGGTCGTGCCGTCCTTGAGGGTGAGCCCGACGTTCACAAGGCCGAGCACCATGAGGGCCTGGCCGATGAACTGGACCGCGCTGGACAGGATGTTCAAAAGTCCTTCCAAAGCAGCTATGCCTCCTTTCGCGAAGAAGTGGAAGATGAGCCGCCCTTTTGCCCCTCAAGGTACTTCTTGAAGTCGAACGGCTTGTCGTGCAAGCATCTCTTGTTGCTGCCGGGATCGAGGTAGATGTAGTTCGGATGGGACTCGACGGGATACTTCTCGTCCTTCAGCGGGTCTGTGCCCGCGATCAGGAGGATCGCGTCCTTGCGGCTCATCTTGCCGATCTCGGCGGGATCGATGAGCTTGCGCCCCTGGATCTGCATGTTCTTCGAGCCGGAGGGGGACTGCCCGTGCGACTCGCCGAACGTGGTCTGATGGATGGTCTCGTCGCCGATCATCTCGGCGATCTCCTTGTTGGTGGAGTTCGACTTGCCGCCCAGGAAGAGCGTCGTGTCGCAGCAGTCGATGATCGTCTTGGCATCCTTGTCATAGCGCGCATCGAGCTGCGCCATGGACTGCAGGATGATCGAGATCGCGATGTTGCGCGAGCGGGTGACCGCGATGGTCTGCTCGATGTCCGGCAGCTTGCCGATGTTGGCGAACTCGTCGAAGATGAAGTTCACCATCCGCGGCAGCTTGCCGTCGTACTTGATGTTCGCGCGGCGGCACAGGATGTCGATCGCCTGCCACATCATGATCGCATGCAGGAACGAGAAGGTCTTGTCGGTATCGGACAGGATGGCGAAGATGACCATCTTGGAGTCCTCGTCGCCGAGCCTGTCGAGCTCCATCTCATCGTACCTGAGAAGCTCGCGCACATCGCTGATCTCGCAGCTTGCCAAGCGCACGTTGCAGGAGATGAGGATCGACTTCAACGTCTTGCCCGCAGCCGTCTTGAACTTCTTGTAGTTGGAGAGGGCGAAGTCCTCGTTCGCGGAGAGCCCGCCGCGCTCGGCCGGGCGAACGCCGTCGGCCCTCTTCATCATCGAGGACTGGTAGGTGTACTCCGGCTCGTCGACGTCGGCCTCGCTCTGCAGGCCGACGACGCCGCGCTGCAGAACGGCGTTCTTGGCAGCTTGCTGCCTCTTCTGCCGCTGCTTGGCATAGTAAGCGGGGTTCTTGCGGTATGCCTTGCCGGTCTCGATCTCCTTGAAGAGCAGATCGAGCGGAGACTCGTACTTCTCATCGTTCTCGCTTGCCTCTGCAAGCGACAGCAATGTGAGCAAGCCGTCGAGCGAGTAGTCCCTCTTCGGGAACCAGTCCCTCAGAAGCGCGATGAGGGCAGTGTAGAGCTGCCGCTCCGCGTTCTCCCAAAACGCGTCGCCGCCCGACTTCTTCGGATCGTTCGTGTTCATGATGAAGCAGTTCACGAACGAGAGGATGTCGGCGTCGGTCTTCACGTAGGCAAGCGGGTTGTAATGCTGCGATTTGGAGAAGTCGATGGTGTTGAAGGACTTCACCTTGTAGCCGTTGTCCGTGAACAGCCAGCCCGACTCGCCGATCAGCGTTCCCTTAGGGTCCGTCACGAAGTAGTTCGCGTTAAGCTGCATGAGGTTCGGCTTCACGTAGTTGCGCGTCTTGCCGGAGCCGGATCCGCCCACGACCATCACGTTCAGGTTGCGGTCCGTCTCAAGGTCGAATTTCTTCTTCTTGATAGCCAGGCCGTATTTCTTTGTGAAGATGAGGTTGTTCGCGGAGTCGGACTGGTCCTTGAAAGCCAAGCCCTGCTTCTCGCTGCCCCATTGGGCGGACCCGGACTCCTCGCCGGTGCGGTAGTTGCCGACGAAGACAACGTAGCGCAGCCAGACAAGCCAAACGACGGCGCACAGTATGAGGCCGTAGAGCAGCGGCATCATGTTGAGGTCGAGGTAAAGCGGGTTCGCGATGAGGGCCTGAAGGCCGCGCATCACCTGGTTCCCCAGCTGCATGTCGAGCCCGAAGACGATGTAAGCGCCGATTCGGTCGCCAAGGTAGAAGGCGACAATGGACAAGATCGCCGTTCCAAGGGCTGAGGAGCGTATGCGCTCCTGCATTCTGTTCTGTGCCAATGGGGAACCTCCTTGCTTTTACCGTGTGATGAGCTGCTGGCTGGGAACTTCCTTGTCTCCGATCTCCCCAAGATCGCGCTCGCGTGACAAGCGATCGGATCGATCACGAGATTCACGCGATTTTTCTTCATAGGCTGTTTCTTTGGAACGGAGCCCAAGCTTCTCGTCAGTGTACTTCGCACCGAGGTTGTTGAGGTTGATCCTATGATGCGGGTTGAGCGGATCGTAGAGCTGGTAACCGCCGCCCTTGGCAACGTCGACGCCGATGCCGCGCTCTGCGATCTGGTCGCAGAACTGACCGATGTTGAGGTTGTCGGGCAGGTTGTTCACCTCGTCGTGGAACCAATCCTTCCAAAGCCCCTCTACCTGGCGGGTGCGCCCATCGGGGTCCATCCCGTCCCAAGACTTGTAAGCCTGCGGGTTGAACGGCTCCTCCAAGCCGACCTGCTGGCGGGTAAGGCCTTCCTTGCCGAGAACACGGTCAAGCGCCTTGTCGGCAGCCTCGCGCTCAACGGCGGTTGCGCCATGCTCGCGCATGTTCAAGATCTTCTCGATCTTGCGCTGGTAGGGGGCAACCACATCGTTGACTTCTCCGAAGGTCGGCTCATCCCCGAGCTTTGCAAGCTCCGTCGATGGGATGGCACCTTCCTTTCCCATGTCTTTTGCAAAGTCAACGTAGTCTTTGCCGGCAGGCTCCTTGCGGATGTTCTCAAGGGTCTGGTCGTGGGAAGGAGAGTACTTTGCCCTCTCAATCTCGGCCAAACGGTCTTTC
>DAWCEJ010000104.1:0-14194 GCA_052274955.1 Collinsella sp. | reverse complement strand
GTGTCCATCCTCGCAGTATCCGGTTCTCAAGGTGCACGCTCTGCGGCTGATCCGGTCCGACCGGGCCGCGCGGCAAGGAGATATATTGCCAGACCGGAGGGGCGCCGGGGGCGGGAATCGCGCACTCCATATTTTGTTCACAAATGAATAGGTCCCTCAGTCACGTCACTGAGGTTATAACTGAAGCATCAGCTTCTGATATTGGCGGTGACCAGCTGGTTTATAGATGTTGAGGCATCGGTCATCTCTGGAGCGCCACTTTACTCCAAAAGCATCGGTTATTTGTTTCCCGTCGGTAAAAGGCAGGTTTTGTTCGCCAAGCGTTCCTATATATAGAAGTTCGGGTTCGAACCGTGCATCGGTAACAAAAAAGCGACCAGCCGGAGCCGATCGCTTTCTATTCTATGCTGGAGCATCCAGAGGGGTGCTTCCGAACTCATTTTCTCGCTGTCATTCATGCTTTCGAAGCATCTTTCTACAGCCCTCGTTGTCTATCCTCATATCTCACAGGTCTTCCGGAAATTCACAAGCAGTCTTAGGGTCAATTTAGTTCTGCTTTCAGAGACTTGTTTGAGAGTTTTTAAAGACAGTTCAAAACAATAAGTGAGACACCATAAAGCAGAGCAAGATGAGCCGGATAGAAAATGTAGAAGAAATATTTGAGCTTCAGCCCTCGCTTGCCATTATAAAGATTGATAAGCAGCAACGAAACGACCGCGGCTGCAACATCAGGATTAAATATATTAGCTGTAGCAAACTCAAATCCGCCGCCAACTATATGGCATGACGAAAGGAGCACTGCGCATACTGCAGCAAAGAACATCTTGGCCTTGCTGTCGTGGAATAAATAGAATGCAGCCACAAGCAGAATGCCATACACACCGCCATCTAGTTTAGTGTATTCAGCTGCCAGTGCTGTCAAAACAATCAGAGCAGTTTCTGCGATGTACCTCTTCCATTTTGAAAGGCTTTGTATCTTTTCCAGAATTATCAAGAAGACCAAGCAAAGCAGGAGCTCACACATAACATTTTGTTGCCGAAGGTCAAATAGTTGCCCGGTTTGAACGAAATCGTATATGGGCTCCGCAATGATTGCGAAGACAAGCATATTTCGCAGGTACCTCATTATGTCATGAGTATGCAAAAATCCCTCAACTATCAAAAAGCAAAATAAGGGAAATGCAATTCTGCCAAGAACATGAAGCACATCCGAAGCCTCGCTTAGAATCGCCCACTGTTCGTCTGATATCTGATTGTACGATGCGTGAGTCATGATTCCATTGGTCAGGACGATCCTGCTTACATGATCGAGAACCATCGAAATGGCCGCTATTATCTTTAATGTGCTGCCGCTAATTCCGTATCTATCTGTTTTCATTTCGTTTTCCTTTCTTTGGGTGGGCCGTCAGAGGTTCGGCCTGCTCTGCAGGCAGCCGCTGCGGCGCTTCGCGCCTCGCGCGCTGCACTGGCAAACGCTCACGCGTTTACTCAGCTCCGCGCCCTTTCGGGTTCGAACCCATGTCGCGGCAACAAAAAAGCGGCCGGCATCCGCCAGTCGCTTTTCTATTCTATGGTGGGCCGTCAGGGGTTCGAACCCTGGACCTTGGGATTAAAAGCGAAATCCCGTTTGCTTTAGCCCTTGAGCAGTGATACCTTACACCCACTCTGACCTGCGGTTTCGTTCGACTAGACGGACTGCGCGGCCTGAGAGGTCTTATCTGAAACGGGTACTCGGTGCGGTACACAGCGGGTACAACCGACGATTGTGGGGCATCTGTGAAACCAAAGCGCTACTACACCTCCTCGTGTCTGCTGCCTTACCGCAACGGCGGATGGCGCGGACGCCTGAAGTTTAAGAAGCAGGACGGGACGTACGGGCAGGTGAGCAAGGTAATGGTCGCCAAATCGAAACGTGTGGCTCAGACCGAACTGAGAGAATGGCGCGAGGAGATGGAGGAGCTTGCGCAAAAGAAGCTCAAACTCGGCAGCATGGCACACAAGGCAGTAAAAGACCTGTTAGATGGCTATATCGACATGCTCAGCGCGTCAGGCTCGATTGAGTCCTCGACCGTGTACGACTACCGCGGTGCCGCGCGACTCGTTGAGCGTAGAATCGGCGGCATTGAGTTCGATTCGTTGGACGTTACCGCAGCTCAGAACTGGATTAACTGGGCTGTTGAGGAGGGCTACAAGCCGTCAACTATCCGCAAGAGCGTGACGCTGCTCAAGGCCGCATATCGCGATGCTGTCGGCAGGCTCCGTGTGATTGACTACTCCCCCGTTGACTGCGTTCGCGTGCCCAAGGCCCGTCACCGAGAGCCCAACGCGCTGGACGAACGCGAGCGCGGGCGGCTGCTCACGTTCCTCTCAATCGCCCGAGATTGTCCCGAAAACGTTGGCATTTACCTCGCACTGCTCACGGGTATGCGGCGTGGCGAGCTGCTTGCGCTCAGGTGGCGCAACGTTGATTTCGGACAAAAGATGCTGCATGTCAAAGCATCCATCGGGTTTGGAGAAAACGGGCATTACGAGAAGGAGCCCAAGAACGGCGGAAGTCGCAGGAGCATCCCCATGCCCGATGAAGTCGCGGGGATCCTTACTCGCCGCCTGACCGCCGCGCGCGCTGAGTGCTTCAAGGCGGGCGTACCGTTCGAGCAGTCGATGTTCGTGCTGGGTGGTCCTGACGGCGAGTTCATGGCCCCTGAACGCCTGTCGCGGCATTGGGCTGTCACGGTTCGGCAGCTGGGACTGGTGGGTTCGGAGGGCGAACCGCCCAAGTTCCACGACCTGCGCCACACGTTCGCCACTGCCGCCATCCTCGCGGGAACGGATATCAAGTCCGTGTCCTCGCTCCTGGGCCATGCCAACGCCGCCATGACGCTCAACATTTACACGGGTGTCAACCCTCAAGCGAAGCGCACGGCGATGGATGCTGTGGCGGCGACGATGACGGCGGCACCGCCCGTGGCTGAAATACTGGAACTGCGAGCTAGCGGCGAATAGACCCCTGCGGCCCTCAGATGCCGATTTTTGACCCGAAAAAACAACGGCCGTCCATCGGCTCCGGTCACATATTTTCAGAGCCGCAAATCGGCTCTGGTTTGAACAAAAGACAAGCTAGACAGCTGTTTTCTTTTAAGACTAGTCGGACTATTGGGACAATGAAACGGAGGTGAACCATGCTCGAATTCAGAATAAGCGGCGAAACCGCCAAGGTCGGCTGTCTGGCAGACCAATTGGAGAGGGCAGGCTATGTTGTCAGGCGTTCAAAGCCCTATCGCAACAGGGACGAGGAAGGTTGTCGGATCTATCTCGAACTGGATGAGGACAAGGTCATGGGTTGGATGCTTGCCAACCTTGAAAAACCATCCCTAGACGATCTCTCATAAGGCCCGCCTTTCGACGAAGGCGAAAGGCGGGCCCGAGTACGGAAACGCACCGTTTGGAGCGGGACATACGAAGTCGGGCGAAATGGCCGTAAGGGTAGTTTTTCGAAATTCGCAAGTGTCGTACGCTGCCGTACAAAACTGCGTTTTGCCCGTCCGCGTACACGCCGAAACCTACGGTTCGGCGCTTGTTAGGGCTCTGCCCTAAAACCCGGCGCCCCGCAGGGCGAAACCCACGTTCTTGAAAGCGTGGACAGGCAGGACGAAATACCCTGCCGTCAAAAATGTCACCGTTTGTCACCCCATGGCACCAAATGGGTGAGCACGGACGCAACAGCTGCAATAGCCTTGTTCTAGCGGCATAAACCGCACAGTCTTTAGCGGCCCCGAACGGGCCAGAAAGGAGCTTATCATGCATAAATCCGAAGAAGCCATTTTAGAGCGATTTCGAGCGGGCGAGTACGACACCCTTCCACTTCTCATCACTCCAACCACGGCAGAAGCCGCAATCGGCATCAGCTCAAAGCATCTGCTCAGGATGGCCGATCGGGGTGAGATTCGAGCTGTCCAAATCGGTCGTCGTTGGAAACTCAATCGCGACGACCTGCTCGCAGTCTGTGGGCTGCGTAACAAGGGTGCGGCCTAATGGGACGTAACATAACCGATTTAGAAGCAATCAAAGCCGCATGGTCTGTACAGTTGCCTTCAATCCAGCTCGATATGCCGCTATCGAACAGTAAGGAGTTCAGCCGACTCCGCGCCGCTCGAGGTTCCAAAGCATACGCCGACATGGGCGTTTGGCTGGAACTGTGTTCTTTGGCGTCTCGAAAAAAAGGACACGCATTGCCGCTCGATTATGGCCTGTTGGCGCAATGGCTGTTTGAAAACAAAGGCAAGTCAACCATTGCAGCTGAGCACGTCAACGCGCTAGGAACGGCTGGGCTTGCGATTGCCACAGAAGACGGATGGCTCTTGCTGCCCGCAATCAACACAGCGGTGGTGCGCCATGGAAAAATGATCGTAGGCGGTACCCGCGGAGGCCGTCCGCGCGGCAAGAAAAATCGGAGGTGACGGCCATGAGTGACGACCCGCCCAAAAAAGAAACGCCGTCGGAAGTAGTGATTCCGACGGCGTCAAGCACCACCAAGGGTGCGATTCGCATTAAAAATATTATATCACGCGAACGCTTCGCACAGCTCAGCGGCGTTGAACCGCCACAAATCAGCGCCAACGCGAGCAATGCCGAACACGATGCTCGCACGCTTTTGGACGCAGACAAGACCGACCGATGGCTGTATCTGGCGGCCAACGGTCAGTTGGAACTCGAATTGCTACTCCAGATACGCTACTGGGAACGTTATGGGCGACGGCGAAAGTACTCCGTTCCAGGTCTGAAAGGGAGCGACGTAGAGCTCGCCGCTTTTTTCGGAACAAAGCGGCCGAGCGTTTGTCGCGCTCGAAAAGCACTCACGAATCGTGGCTTGATCGTTTCTGTCGATGGAGTTCTGCAGCTTCGGTATGCTGCGATTTTCAAAGTCGTTAAATCCAAAGGGTGGAGCGATTAGCTAGCCGCCGCGCTTTTTTGCGCGGCGGCTTTTTTCATTCTAAAGGGTAGGTTTAAAAGTAACTTCACGTTACAGGTGGGGTGTAACGTGAAGTTACTCAAGGTGTAACGTGACGTTACAGGCGGGAGTAACGTGACGTTACTCGGGAGTAACATCACGTTACTTTTAGACCCACCCTTCGATGCAGACAACAAGCGTACATTAGCGCTGGTAATCAGCCTGCAAGTGTAACGTCACGTTACTTTCCCTTTTTTAAAGATATATATAAAGAAATATATACGGCGACGATGCTTTAGAAACGTCTCAAGCCATCGAGGGTATCGAAACTGCACTGCATACGCGATCGCACTGACGCTCGCGTTCAACTCCCTTTCGACAGCCTGGGGCTACCCAAGGAGCCCCTACGGCTGTCGAAAGCGCGCAGAACGCTCGCACTCACTCGGGCCGTCCCCTGCCCCTTCGGACGGATGGACGGACGCATCAACAACGATCCGTCCGTCCGACCATCGGGACGCTATGCCCCTCTACGGACAGGCCAGAATTATGGAATCCACGTGATTTGAGGGGTACCGTTTTGGGTACTCGTTGGGTACACAAAGAAAAAGGTCAGAGACAACACCGTCTCTGACCTGCATAAACTATGGTGGGCCGTCAGGGGTTCGAACCCTGGACCTTGGGATTAAAAGTCCCCTGCTCTGCCAGCTGAGCTAACGGCCCGCGGGTGGCATTGTACCACGGTCTGGGACTATTCCCAACTCCATTGGCCGTTCTGGAAAATCACAACTTCACGTCCATCAGGCGTAATGCCCGTAATATCGATATCGTCCGTGCCGATCATAAAATCGACGTGCGTGCTCGAGACGTTAACGCCATGCTCCAGGAGCTCCTCCTTGGACATGTCATACCCACCCTCGATGCATTCGGGGAAACCGACACCTAGCGCGAGATGGCAGCTAGCGTTCTCGTCATAGAGCGTATCGTAGAACAGTACGCCACTTTCGCGGATCGGCGTGTTCTTGGAGATGAGCGCGACCTCTCCCAGGTGAGCAGCGCCCTCGTCAGTATCGATGATGCTTGCGAGCGTTGCCTTGCCCACACGGGCATCGTAGTCCACTACGCGGCCGCCCTCGAACTTAATCCAAAAATCGTCGACCTTATTGCCATGGTGGATGAGCGGCATGGCCGAGTACACGATACCGTCGGCGCGCATGCGATCGGGCGAAGTGAAGACTTCCTCGGTGGGAATGTTGGGGAAGAAGAGGTGCCCTTCGGGCGTCTTGCCCTTGCCGCCGGCCCACTCGTGACCTTTCGTCATGCCAATCGTCAGATCGGTTCCATTTGCCGCGGCGTAATGCAGGTAGTCGAAACGATTGTCGTTCAGAAAACGCAGGTTCTTTTCGAATGCGGCGTCATGGAGTTCCCAGTCGCTCTCTGGGTCCTGGCCATCGGCGCGCGCGGTGTGCAGAATCGCATTCCACAGCTTATAGATTGCAACCTCATCGGCGTCTCCCGGGAACACCTCGTGCGCCCAAGCCACGACCGGAGCGCCGACGATGCACCACGGATTGATGTTGTAATCCAGTCCACGGCGGAAAACTTTGCATTGCGTATTCCTCGCCTTGGATGCCGCGGCCGGCTTGGCTGGATCGATGCCCTTGAGGGCCGCAGGATCCGCCCCCTCGATAAAGACAAAGCAGGCACCATCCTGGGCCAGGGAATCCAGCTGCATGCGCTTCCACTCGGGCGTCTGCTCAAAATAGCTTTTATCGACATGCTCGTACGTGAGCCTCGTCACGGCGTCATCGGCCCAAATAACCGTCACGTGACCGGCACCGGAGGCATAGGCCTCCGCGACCACCACGCGCGCAAACGGCGCGCACTCGACCGGAGACTGAACGACAACCTCCTGGCCAGGCTTGACGTTTACGCCCTTGCGGACAACCAGGCGCGCATAGTTTTTTATCTTGGGCTCTAGGGCCTTCATGCCCTCCAGAGCCTCTTCGCCCGTCAGGGCAGCTCGAATCATGTGCCACTCCATCTATCTATAGAACAGTAAAAAGGCGCGCCGCAAAAACGACGCGCCTTATATCTTAGCGATAAGTATGCATGCAAACGCTACTTCTTCTTGGAGTCCTTCTTGTCCTCCTCGGCAGCCGAGCGCTCGATAAGGGCGTTGAGCTTGTTCTCGGACATGCCCTCGGCCTGCGTGCGGTACATGTTGCGCAGGGGACGAATACGAACGAAGTCGTAGATGAAGTCACCCAAAATGACGACGTAGGACAAAACGATGCCGACCATCTGGACAGGGCTGGACACCATGCCAGCGGGAGCGAAGTACAGCGAAGCCCAAATGGCCACGACGAGCACCATGCCGATAGTGAGCACGGCCCACCAGATGCGGCGGCGCTTGGTGTAGTCCTCATCCTGCTTGAGAAGGATATTCGACACCGTGTAGATGCGATCCTCGCGGGCGCGCTGCTTGGCCTTGCGGGCGCGCTTTTCCTCTTTGGAAAGGCCTTCCAGGTTTTCGCCCTTCTCGAGCTCTTTGCGGCGTGCCTTAGACGAAGCCGGCACGACGCGGACAGAGCTCGCTGCCTGACGGGCGGGCTTGGCGGATGCGGCGGACTTGCGCGCAACCCCGGTAACCTCGTGGGATTGCGTGCGCTTGTTCGTGGCGCTACGGGTACTCACTTATGCGTTCTCCTTCATGCTTGTGAACTGGGAGCCCGTGATGATCTGGAAGGCCTCGCGATAGCGCTCGGACGTGCCATCGATGACCTCGGCGGGCAGGTGCGGGGTCTCCCCCGTCATATCCCAGTTGGCTTTGAGCCAATTGCGGACGAATTGCTTGTCGTAGCTGGGCTGAATCTTGCCCTCCTCGTAGCTGGCGGCAGGCCAGAAACGGCTGGAGTCGGGCGTGAGGCACTCGTCGATCAGCGTGACCTTGCCATCGATGACACCAAACTCGAACTTGGTGTCGGCAATGATGATGCCACGGGTCGCTGCATACTCGGCGGCAGCCTTGTAGATCTTGAGGGAAAGGTCGCGAATCTGCGTGGCGATGTCCTCGCCCACGATCTCGCAGCAACGCTCGAACGAGATGTTCTCGTCGTGGTCACCGATCTCGGCCTTCGTGGACGGCGTAAACAGCGGCTCGGGAAGCTTGGAAGCCTCGGTCAGGCCCTCAGGCAGCTGGATGCCGCAGACGGTGCCGTTCTCGTCGTAGGTCTTCTTGCCCGAACCGGTCAGATAGCCGCGGACGATGCACTCGATAGGAATCGTCTGGGCCTTCTTAACCAGCATGGCGCGGCCGGCGAGGTAGTCACGATACTCAGCAAACTCCTCAGGGAAATCCGCCGGGTCGATGGAAACGAGGTGGTTGGGAACGATGTCGGCAAACTTATCGAACCAGAATGCCGAGATGCGGTTGAGCACCTCTCCCTTAAACGGAATCTCGTCGGGAAGAATGAAGTCGAACGCAGAAATGCGGTCGGTGGCGACCATCAGCAGGTTTTCACCGGCATCGTAGATATCACGAACCTTGCCACGGGAATCCGGACGACGCTCCATCGTTGTCACGTGAGTCACTCCTTACCAAAATACGACAGTAATGCGGGCTTTCCCGCATGTTCTCGCAAACCCGGAGCGGCAGGGACGAAACCCCTCCTTCACCGAATAGCGAAAAGCTAGTGCTCCATTGTAGTAGATGCTGCGTCCGCCGTGTGCTCGCGTGGCAGATGAATCGTAAAAGTCGTACCCTTTCCAAGCTCCGCCTCCACGGAAATATAGCCATGGTGGCGCTCGACGATTTGCTTGGTCACGGCAAGGCCCACGCCCAGACCGCCCGCCTCGCGGGCGCGGCTGGCGTCGGCACGCCAAAAACGTCCGAAAATACGCGACAGGTCTTCCTTGGCGATACCGATGCCCGTGTCCGAGACCGCAATATCGACGTGTTTACGGTCGCTGAGCACCGACACCACGACCCATCCGCCCTCGGGTGTATAGCGCATGGCGTTACTCATGAGGTTGATGACGCATTGCGTGATCATATCGGGATCGGCCTCGACGACATCGTCATGCCCCTGGGTTTCATCTGCAAAGCGAAGACGAAGGTCACGGTCGGCAAACAGGCGCTCCTGTCCGTTCACAATCGATCGCACGAACGGAACCATATCCACCGGCTCAAGGTTGAGCGGAGCCGTGCTGTTTTCCATGCGCGACAGGTCGAGCATCTGCTGCACCAGACGAGCCAGGCGACGCGTCTCGGAAGCAACAGTCTCCAAGTGCTCATCGTCGGTAGGATATACGCCATCCTGCATGGCCTCGACCGTTGCGAGCATGGCCATAAGCGGAGTGCGAAGTTCGTGAGCCACGTCCGAGGTCAAACGTTTCTCGTGTTTCATATCCTTCTCGAGCGATGTGGCCATCTCATCGAATGTCTCGCCCAGTTGATCGATCTCGTCATCGCCGCGCAAGCCCGTACGAGCAGACAGATCGCCATCGCGAATTTGCTTGGCCGTGCTGGTAATACGGTGAATCGGCTTGGTGAGCATGCGCGACACGAGTGATCCGATAACGACCGAAATGCAAACTGCAACAACCGCAGCAAGGGCCATGGCGTTAAAGGTCTTCTCCCTAAACGCAGAATCTGCCTTGGTGAGCAAGGCATCGGAGCCGATGGCCCACAGCTTTACTTGTCCGACATGCTCGCCGGAAGACGTTATGATTTCGACGTTTGCAACGCTATCGGAGCCGGTGGGAGCCGACGAGACCGGACTATGCGATGCTTTTTTCCCGCTCGAGCTGCTCGACGGCGATTCGTTCTCGCGCACATCGGCGGTCGCGCTTGCCGAAGGCCATGAGTCGTCATAAACGACAACGCCTTTCTTGTTGACGACCTGCATACTCAGGTCGTCGGACACCAAACTTGATGTCGCGACCGTACGTAGCTCGCCCGCAGTCCAATTGCCGTTTTCCTCATACGACGTCGCAAGCTTTTCGGCAGCGGAATTTGCGATTTCGACGATATTGGAGCGCGTGTAATCCGAAAAGACCGTGCCCCACACAACAGAGACCACGCCCACCAGCACCAATACCGTCATGAGCGATGTCAGAGCAAAAGCAAGTGCCATGCGCGAGGGATAGCTCATCGTTGGCCGTGAATCGGAGCGAGGCGTGTTCCAACTAGCCTTGGAACCCGCCTCGCTCTCCTGCTTGTGCTTTTGTCCGATTTCAAAGCGCGCAGGTGTCATATGTGATTTCCCTATTTCTCGTCCGACTTATCGGTCTTGGCCGGAGCCTCGAAGCGATAGCCGACACCGTGGACGGTGTAGAGCCACTTGGGCTTCTTGGGATCATCGCCCAGCTTGGCGCGAAGGTTCTTCACGTGGCTATCGATGGTGCGCTCATAGCCCTCAAAGTCGTAGCCGAGCACCTTCTCGACCAGCTCCATGCGGTTGTAGACGCGACCGGGGTGACGGGCAAGCGTGGTGAGCAGCTTAAACTCGGAAGCCGTCAGGTCGACTTCCTTGCCCTCGACCAAAATCTTGTGGCCCGAGATATCGATGACCAGATCGCCGAAGTCGAGTACCTCGACGGCTGGCTCGTCGGCCTGATGGGCACGGCGGAACAGAGCGCGAACGCGCGCGACAAGCTCGCGCGGCGAGAACGGCTTAATCAGATAGTCGTCGGCGCCGAGCTCAAGACCGATAATACGGTCCTCGATCTCGCCCTTGGCAGTCAGCATGATGATGGGGACATCCGAGGTATCGCGAATGGTGCGGCAAACGCGCTCGCCGGGGATCTTGGGGAGCATAAGGTCGAGCACGACCAGGTCAAACTGATGCTTCTCGAACTCCTCGATCGCGGACTGGCCGTCGCCGACACCCACAACCCAGTAGCCTTCGCGCTCGAGATAGGCAGCGACGGCGTCACGGATTGCCTTCTCATCCTCGACCAGCAGAATCTTTTTTGCATCTGAAGCCATAACACGGCCCCCCTGTCTCAATCAGCTAAGAACAAGCCCATTTTAACGCACCTGAGCCCGCCGGATGCCACTATGACGCGGCAGCTCGGCGGGCGGTACTCACAATTACAACGCGTTTATTCCCCTGTTGGCGCCTTTTTAACCCCTCTAAGCTTAAAGAGAGAATAGGCGTGCGGTGACCGTCTCGGGTATACCCTGGCTGTTGCGCACCGTGGCGTACGTAAGAAATGAGTCCGATTTTCCCGCCGTAGCTGGATAATCGCCATATTCCAAAGCGCGGTCGGGCGACAGTAGCGAGCCATAGGTCTTGGCAGAGGTGTCGATGAGAAAATGCGATGCCTGTACCTTAACGAGATATTTATTCTTCTTGCCGGCAGCACATGCGAGCGGCTCGCGGGACAGGAAGAGGTATGGCCCTCCCTCGTTACCGATATAGGTGCCCATATTGCCCAGGCTACCCACACCGTTATACGTCGCCTCAATGGAGAACACGAAGGTGTCGCCCATATACACGGCCTCGAAAGGCGAAACCGACGAAGGAAGCACCAGCTGAGCTCGCTTCGTATTGTTGCCGTCGGTCAGGTCGATCGCCGTCATACCGTAATAGACGCCCTCATCATTGTGCACGCGGGGCGAGATAGTCAGGATGCCGTCGCTCACACGCGGGGCGGATGCGAAGCGGCCCGTCGACTTCCAGATAGTCTCAGGCTTGGACTCGCTGGGTGACTGACGGTAGCAGTACGAATCGTTACTCGTCTTGCTGCCGCCGGACGAAGGCATCTTATACCAGATGACCGACGACCCATACGCTGTGAAGAGCGGCGGATCGTAGTTTTCGCCACCGCGGTCGAGCTCGACAGCGTTACCGGTAAGGGAGGAGCCTGCAAGGTTTTGCGCATAGAGTTTCCAAGACGCATTGGCAAAGTTCATCTCGACCCACGCGAACACGCCATCACCCGCGCGAACGTCGTAAAACGCATAACCGGTTCCCTCAACGGGATCCTCGATAAGTGTAGTAAGCGAGCCATCGCCCAGGTTGAGCACACCAAGCGTATTGGCATGCAGGGCAGAAGCAGGTGCCATCATCGCGGCGGCGTAGTCGCCATCGCAGTAGTACAGCAGCGTGCCCAGCGGCAGCGTCCACGAGGCCGTGGGCTCAAGATCGATATCAACAGCTTCGTACTCATCAGTGATCGAGACAATCTTCGAATCGTCCTTGATAACCTGCGGCTCGCCGGCGGCATCGTCGCTGGTGCCCGTTTTTTTCGAGCAACCGGCAAGCACCGTGGCAGCGCCCGCGGCAGCACCGCCGAGCACAAAGCCACGGCGCGATATTCCATTCTTGATGTGGTCGGCGATACCCATTAGGCGATCTCGGCGCGAGCGGCCTCGATAGCGCGCGTAAGCTGATCGGCGCAAGAGGTCTTCTTCATGCCGCAGGTATTGCCGGCAAGAACCTCGATCACACGGTCGGCAGGAGCGCCCTCGACCAGTTTGGAGATGGCCTTGAGGTTGCCATCGCAGCCGCCGGTAAACTCAACGCCCAGCACCTTGCTGCCGTCATCGGAAAGGTCAAGGTGAATATTGCGAGCACACACGCCCTGAGGCTTGTAATCAAACGAAATCATGCGATCCCCTCTCAGAATGTTATTCGAGACGACTATTATCCCCGTCTTTCCCTAAATGCAACGAGGCGCTTTGCCGGCAACACACATTACCAGCAAAGCGCCCTAAAAAGCTAACGTTATGCCCGAACCTACTCGAAGCTCAGCTGCTCCAGACGATCAAAGACCGTGTCGATACGGGTGAGGAAGTCCCACGGATCAAAGATCTCGTCGAGCTTCTCCTGACTGACGGTGCAGCGCGGGTCGGCCTCGAGACGTTCCTTAAAGGTGGGGCCGGAGACACAATCCTGCACCTCATGCCAGGTTGCCATGGCGTTCTCCTGCACAATGGCGTACGCGTCCTCGCGGGTGATGCCCGTATCGACGAGGGCCAGCAGAACCTTGGAGGAGAAGATGAGACCACGGGTCTTGTTGAGGTTGGCCATCATGCGGGCAGGGTACAGCTGTAGGCCGTCGATAACGCGGATGAGGCACTGGAACATGTGGTCGAGGGCGATGAAGCTGTCGGCCTGGGCGACACGCTCGGCAGAGGAGTGCGAAATGTCACGCTCGTGCCACAGGGCGACGTTATCGAAGGCAACCTGGGCGTTGGACTTCACGACGCGCGACAGACCGCAGACCTTCTCCATGGTGATCGGGTTGCGCTTGTGCGGCATGGCGGAGCTGCCCTTTTGACCCTTGCGGAACGGCTCCTCGGCCTCGAGCGTATCGGTCTTCTGCAGATTGCGAACCTCGGTAGCGATGCGCTCGCAGGTGGCCGCGGTGGTGGCGAGAACGCCGGCGAGATAGGCGTGATGGTCGCGGCTGATAACCTGCGTGGACAGCGGGTCGTGAACCAGACCCAGGTGCTCGCAGACATACTCCTCGACAAACGGTTCGATGGAGCTGTACGTGCCAACAGCGCCCGAGATGGCACCGAAGGCAACATTCTTGCGGGCGTCCTCAAGACGATCCAGATCGCGCTTGAGTTCCCAGGCCCAAGAGCCGAACTTCATGCCGAAGGTCATCGGCTCGGCGTGGATGCCATGAGTACGGCCGGCACAGAGCGTGTTGCGCTCCTCAAAGGCGCGACGCTTGCAAATCTCGCCGAGCTTCTTGACGTCCTCGATGATCAGGTCGCAGGCCTGGGTGAGCTGGTAGCACAGAGCCGTGTCGCCCAGATCGGAGCTGGTCATGCCATAGTGAACCCAGCGGCTGGGCTTGGGGTCGCCCTCGGGAACATCGGCGTCGATGTACTCCTTCATGTTGGTCAGGAAGGCGATGACATCGTGGCGCGTGACCTCCTCGATCTCGTCGACCTTTGCCTTCTCAAAGTTGGCATGGTCGCGGATCCACTGGGCTTCGTCTTTAGAAATGCCGATCTTGCCGAGCTCCGCCTGGGCCTCGCAGGCCAGGACCTCGATCTCCTGCCAAATGGCGTACTTGTTCTCGAGGGAGAAGATGTGTCCCATCTCCGGGCGGGTATAGCGATCGATCATAGCGGCTCCTTTTTGGTTATTGGCACGTTGGTCGTAACCCAACCATTGTACCGTGCGCAGGTGCAAGTATGGGCAGCAGGCATTAACCTAACATTTTGGAATTGGAGCGGGCAACGGGACGTCTGCGCATTTGCTTCGCAAATCCGCACCGGCT
>DAWCEJ010000103.1:0-2555 GCA_052274955.1 Collinsella sp. | reverse complement strand
TTCTGGTCATGCCTTGCCTTTTGAATGACAATTTGTCGCTCTGGACGGCGCGCAGCGTCGAGCAGTTACGGCGTCTGGTAAAACGCCGTAACTTAAACAGCCTGTGCCAGCTTCTCGGCTCGCTCGGCGGCGGCGAGTGCCTCGATGACGGTGCCGAGCTGGTCGCCCAGAAGGACGCCGTTGTAGGTGGAGTTGAAGCCGATGCGGTGATCGGTCACGCGGTCCTGGGGCTGGTTGTAGGTACGGATCTTCTCGGAACGGTTGCCGTGGCCGATCTGGCTCTGGCGCTCGGCACCGAGCTCTGCCTGCTGCTTCTCGAGCTCCATCTCGTACAGACGGGCGCGCAGCATCTGCATGCAGACTTCGCGGTTCTGGATCTGGGAGCGCTGTTCCTGCGACTGCACCACGGTGTTGGTGGGCAGGTGGGTGATGCGCACGGCGGAATAAGTGGTGTTAACGCACTGACCGCCAGGACCGGAGGCGCAGTAGGTGTCGATACGCAGGTCGGACTGGTTGATCTGGACGTCGATCTCCTCGGCCTCGGGAAGTACGGCGACGGTCGCCGTGGAGGTCTGGATACGGCCCTGGGACTCGGTCTTGGGAACGCGCTGGACGCGGTGCACGCCGGACTCGAACTTCATGACGGAGTAGACGCGGTCGCCCTCGACCTTGAACTCGATGGACTTAAAGCCGCCGGCCTCGCTGGGGCTGGAGTCGAGCACGGTGGTCTTCCAGCCGCGCGACTCGCAGAAGCGCTGATACATCTTGTACAGATCGCCGGCAAAGATGGCCGCCTCGTCGCCACCAGCGGCGGAGCGAATCTCGACGATGGTGTTCTTGTCGTCGTTGGGGTCGCTCGGGATGAGCATGTACTTAATGTCTTCCTCGAGCTGGGGAAGCTTGGCCTCGTTTTCGGAGATGTCCATCTGGAGCATCTCCTTCTCATCGGCATCGGTAGTATCGTGGAGCATTTCCTTGGCAGCCTCGATGTCATCGAGCGCGCCGATGTACTCGCGCGAGGCAGCGATGAGGTCGGACTGGTGCGCGTACTCCTTGTTGAGACGCGTGAACTCCTTGATATCGGAGGCGACGGCCGGGTCGGAAAGCTTTTTCTCGAGCTCCTCGTAGGCCTTGATGATCTTTTCGAGCTTGTCGCGCATGACGGGACTCCTTTATATGCGTGAAGGTGAAAATCGGCAGAATTGATGGGGCGCACGGCGCCATTGCGGGGGTAAGTCCAGCTAGAGCATGTCGATCTTCAGATACATGCGCATCCCTTCGCGTACGGGGTACATAGTTGCGGTCTAACCCATACATGATAGCGTGCGCAGGCAAACCTGCATATAACCCGCACGGAATCCGACAAAGGGAGAGTCCCTTTGTCACATTCTAGAGCGTTTGAAGCAGGGCGATGAGGAAGCGAACACCCTGGAGGTAGGCGCGGCGGGTGATGCGCTCGTTGGTGCCGTGGACACCGCGATCGCACTCGTCATCGTCGACCACAAACGCCGAAAAACGAATGCATTCGGAGCAAATGTGCTGGTAGTTGGCAGCGTCGGTCGCGCCGATCACGGTTGAGGGCACAATGCGGACGGGGCCCTCGTCCGCCGCGCTCGATCCGTTTTCGTCCGCCCCCTTTGGATCGCGGAAATAGCGGGCGGCGATGGAGCGAACCGCCTCGAGGCCGGGACCACCGATGCGCGGGGACGGCGAGGGTTCGGAGCTGCCGAGGCCCAGCTCCACTTCGACACGACCGGCAAGGTCCGCCCCGGCAACCGCCTCACGGCAGCGCGCCACAACGTCGGCCACGCTCGTGCCCTCGAGCATGCGGAAGTTAATGTTGGCCCACATATCCTGCGGCATTACGTTGGCGCCGGCGCTGCCTCCCTCGATCTGCGTGGGCGCGCAGGTGGTCGTCACCAGCGGATAGAGCTTTTTGCTGGCGAGGCACTCGCGCACGATGGCATCCCCGTTGGCGGCAATCTCATCCGCCGTGTAGAGCCCCAGCTCGACAAGCTGCGCGGCAAGCAGATCGGTCACGCGCGTCGGCCACTCGATATCGCAGATTGCGGTGATGGCACGGCTCAACACCTCGAGCGACGTGCCGCCGTAGGGGTTGGAAGAATGCCCACCCGCGCTCTTTGTCTTGAGCACAATGTCGGCATAACCCTTCTCAGCCAGGTCGGCGTGCATGAGCCAACCCTCGCCCGCGTTGTACTCGGCAGCCGAAACAATACGGTAGTCACCCTCGTCGATCAGATATTCAAGTTCAACACCGCGCTCCTCGAGCACGCGGCCGATAGCTCCAGCGCCGTACTGCGTGGTTTCCTCGTCCTGGCCAAAGGCGAGCAACAGCGAACGCTTGTGCTCCCAGCCGTGCGCCAACGCATACTCAACCGCCTCGAGAATGCCTGCGACCTGATCCTTCATGTCGATAGCGCCGCGACCCCAAATGTAGGTGTCGTCCACCTGTCCGCTAAAGGGGGCGTGCGTCCAGTCGGCCTCGGTACCCGGCACCACGGGGACCACGTCCATGTGGCCCATGCGCATGACGG
>DAWCEJ010000102.1:0-12573 GCA_052274955.1 Collinsella sp. | reverse complement strand
GGTATGAACCGTGTGCTCTAACCAACTGAGCTACACCGCCGGATGGAGCCTGCAACCAGACTTGAACTGGTGACCTCTTCGTTACCAACGAAGTGCTCTACCGACTGAGCTATACAGGCACTTGACGGGTGGGAGCTATAGGATTCGAACCTATGTAGGCAGAGCCAACGGGTTTACAGCCCGTCCCCATTAACCACTCGGGCAAACTCCCAATCGTTCAAGTATCCGCAGGTCCTTTGGTCTTTTGGACCGCCGCCCCCGCGAACGAAGAAGATAATACGATGCCACCTTGGGGGCTGTCAACGAAAACCTCTAGATACACGGTGCCGGGCGTATCTATATAGCCGTGACCTGCGGTTTTATTGAGTTTGGATATGAAGGACAGTGGTTTTGGATACTGAGGTGACGTTTCCCAAGGTAACACTTTGCTGTAGTGGAGTACACCTTCAGTATCGAACTTCGATACCAGCTTATTTGCACCTATATATAGGTCGAGATCGGGGCTGCCCAGACAGAAGATTGCTCTTCCCAGGCAAAATCGAGCGTGGATTTTCTTCCGTTTGAAATCGAGCGTGGATAATCTCCCACTTTGCCGTGCCCCCAAGGCCAAAGTGGCAGATTATCCACGATCATTCACTAAGCGGGAGATTTTCCACGCTCGTACGTCCGATAATCCACGCTCAGGGGGGCAGCCGAGCTCGACACGGCTTTTGTCTCGATCTGTAACATATAGAGAACATTTTCTCCCCTATCTGTTACAGGTCGAGATATTACGCAGAGACCTCCGCTTACGTCTCATTCTGTAACAGTAAGAACGGTTTTCAGCTTCTTCGTGTTACAGATCGAGATGTTATCGACCATCCCTTGGCATTGTCTCGATCTGTAACTATAAGGAGGGTTTTCAGCCCGCCCGTGTTACAGATTAAGACAAACCTGAAGCCTGGTGGAAGTCAAACCCGCTGACATGTCAACATAAATAGAAACGGGCCCTGTCCCATATAGAGACAGAGCCCGAAACTCTCATGGAGCCAGTGACAGGAATCGAACCCGCAACCCACTGATTACAAATCAGTTGCGCTACCGTTGCGCCACACTGGCACACTTGGCGCTTTCGCGCGAAGCCAGTTAAGAATAAAGGAATTACGGACGGGGCGCAACAGACCCTTCGACCGACCACATCTCAAAACTATTCGTCAGAACGAATAGTTTCGTCTGTTCGCCAAAACAAAAAACCTATTCGTTTTGGCGATGGCAAGTCCACAATCCAATAACTACAAGCCAGTGAATTGACCAGCCGAGTAGCTGGTCTCTACAGATACTCCCCTACCGGCCACGAAGGGCCTTGAGCTTGGCCAGGGCATCGGGGCTCAGGCGACTGCCCAGGGTCATCTTGATCTGCGGAGCTTCCTCTGCCTCGTGAACGTCGTTATCGATCTGCTTGATCTCGTCCACCAGCATGCGGCTCGAGATGCGCGTAACGCCCTTACCCATGACAACGGCCTGGATCGTGCCGTCGCTCGACACCACGGAGCACGCGCGGCCTTCCTCGCGCGCCTCGATGCAGAGCTTCTGCACCACGGTATCGGCAGAGACGCCCGTCGGCGAAAACTCGATACGCACGCCACGGGCCGGCAGGTTGGGGCGCTCGCTGGAGATATTGCCCGCGCCGTCGAACACGATCACGGCCTCGTAGCGGCCCTGGGCAAAGGCGGCGACGTCGTTGATGAGCGCAGTACGAGCCATGTCGTGGACGTCGCTGGAATACGGATCGTCGGAATGGTCGTAGACGAGCTTTTCGTAGCGCGGCGTGCAGTGAATCACGTTGTAGCCGTCAACCACCAGTAGCTCGGGCTTATTGGAGTGCACCGTCGAGACCGGATCGGCGATGGCCTGCGCAAACGCATTGCCGCCCACGCCATAGGTCGCGGCCGAAACAATCGGCTTGGCCGAGCCTTCGCCAAAGCGCTTGGCCTTGGACTTGGCGCGGTTCTTCTTGGACATGCGCTACTCCTCCCCCATAAGCTCGCCGGCATTGCGGCGCAGCCACTCAAAGCACAGCGCGGTGGTCGCCTGGGCCACATTGAGACTCTCGGTCATGCCGCGCTGGGGAAGCTTGGTCAAAAAGTCGCATTTCTCGAGCACCAGGCGTGAGATGCCGTCGCCCTCGGAGCCCATGACGAGCGCAACGCGGCCCTCGAAGGGGGTATCCCAGCAGCTGCCCTCGGCGTGCTCGGAAGCACCGCCCACCCAAAAGCCGGCGGCCTTGAGATCATCGAGCGCACGAGCGATATTGGGAACCTGCGCGATGGGCAGGTGCATGACGGCACCAGCAGAGGTCTTGTAGCTGCCCACGGTCACACCGGCGGCGCGCTTGTTTGCAATGATGACGCCCGCCGCGCCCACGACCTCGGCGGAGCGCACGATCGCACCAAAGTTGCCATCGTCGGTCACATGGTCGAGCACGACGACGAGCGCCGGTCCGTCACCCGCACGATCGAGGATATCGGCGACATCAGCATAGGGGAAATTTCCCACCTCGAGCGCAATACCCTGGTGAGCGCCATGGCTCGACAGCACATCGAGCTGCGCGCGCGGCACATACTTAATGCGGACACCCGCGGCGTTGAGGTCATCGACCAGACGAGACAAAGCAGCATCGCGCTCCCCGCCCTCGGCGATGAGCGCGCACTTGATGGGAAAACCAGTGCGCAGCGCCTCGGCGGCAGCACGACGACCTTCGATAAACTCGCCCTTGGGAGCCTGGACAGTGTCGCGGTTACGATCTCGCTGCGGACGCGCAGCCTGGGCTTGGGAGCGCTCGCGCTGGCCCTTGGAAGCGGCAGCGCGGTCATTGCGGCGAATCGGGCGCGAGCCAGAAGCAGCCTGTTTGCCACCACGAGGCGCACGCTTGCGATTGTCGGCCATAAAGCGACCTCCTAAATACAACTATCAAACGAAACAAATAGACCGACCGCCCGAGGTGCGGCAGATTGCCTTGAAAGAGGAGGGCATAGACCTTGAGGTCATGCCCGACGATTGAAAGGCAAGGTGCCGTGGCTCGGGCGGTCGGCACGGGTTTTCCAAGTGTCCGAGATGGCCGTGAAAGAGGAGCGACGCGTACCTGAGTACGCGAGCGACGGTTTGAACGGCAAGGGCGGGTGCTTGGAAAACCCGCGGGGATTAGAGAGTCTTAATACGGGTGCCCGCGGCAGTATCCTCGATCGTCAGCCCGAGGTCCTTGAGCTGGTCGCGGATGGCGTCGGCCAGATCCCAGTTCTTGGCGGCGCGGGCCTCGGCGCGGGCCTCGAGAATCTTGGCAGCGGCCTCGTCCACGTCGTCGCCCGTGTAGGCGACCAGGCCGGCGGCAACGCCCAGCAGGCCCAGCGGCAGCTCGACCTTGGGCTCGGGAAGCTCAACGCCAAATGTGTCGAGCAGCTCAACCAGCGTATCGGCGGCAGCAAGCGCAGCGGCCTTGTCGGCAGCGTCACCGGCCTGCTCCAGGTACTGGTTGCACTCGGTCACAAAGCCAAAGACGGCACCCATAGCGCCGGCGGTGTTAAAGTCGTCGTCCATGCACTCCTTAAAGGTGACACGGGTCTCGGCGGCCTTGGCGGCAAACGCCTCGGATGCTGCCTCATCGGCATCGGCCGTCGCATGGTTCGCAGCCCAGCGCAGGTTCTCGACCGTACCGGCGATACGCGTGAGCGAGTTCTCGGCACCCTCCAGGCGCTCCCAGGAGAAGTCAAGCGGCGAGCGATAGCTCGTCTGCAGCATCAGCAGGCGCAGGGCAGCAGCGGAGTGCCGCTCGAGGACCTCGGCCAGCGTAAAGAAGTTTCCGAGCGACTTGGACATCTTCTCGCCGTCGACCAGCAGCATGCCCGTGTGCATCCAGGTGTTGGAGAAGCCCTGGTGCCAGGCGCAGGTGGCCTGGGCGCACTCGTTCTCGTGATGCGGGAAGGCAAGGTCGGAGCCGCCGCCGTGGATGTCGATCGGGGTGCCCAGGTAGCGATGCACCATGGCGGCGCACTCGGTGTGCCAACCGGGACGGCCTTCGCCCCAGGGGCTCGGCCAGCTGGGTTCGCCGGGCTTAGCGGCCTTCCACAGGGCAAAGTCGAGCGGGTCGTTCTTGTCCTCGTTCTCCTCGATGCGCGCGCCAACCATAAGGTCGTCGATGTTGCGGCCCGAGACCTGACCATAGTTGGGATCGCTGCGCACGGCAAAGTACACATCGCCGTTATCGGCTGCGTAAGCGTGGCCCTGCTCGATAAGCGTCTTGATCATGGCGATCATGGGGCCGATCTCCTTGGTGGCGCGGGGGCGCACATCGGGATCGAGCACGTTGGCGGCGCGCATGACGCCGATGAACTTGTCCGAGAACTCCGTCGCGACCTCGGCGGCAGTGCGGCCCTGCTCGTTGGCGCGCTTGATGATCTTGTCATCGACATCGGTGAGGTTCTGGGCGAACGTGACCTCGTAGCCGCTCGCGATGAGCCAGCGACGAATCACGTCAAAGCTGATGAACGTACGGGCATTGCCGATGTGGATGTTGTCGTAGACCGTGGGGCCGCACACGTACATGCGGACCTTGCCGGACTCGATGGGCTGAAACTCTTCCTTTTTATGGGTAGCGCTGTTGTAGATACGCATTCGTTACTCCTTAACGGTTTTCTGTAGCAGGCAGACGGCCCAGGCGCCGATTCCCTCGCCCTGGCCTTCCCAACCGAGCTTTTCGGTCGTAGTGGCGGCGACGCCCACGTTTTCGACGTCAACGCCCAGGGCATGGGCAAGGTTGGCGCGCATGGCATCGCGGTGCGGGGTGATCTTGGGTTGCTGACAGGCAATGGTGCAATCGGCATCGACAAACTCGAAGCCCAGCTCGCGCGCGTAGTCCATCACGCGAGCGAGCAGCACCATCGAATCGGCACCCTCATAGGCGGGGTCGGTATCGGGGAATAGCTTGCCGATGTCTCCCCCGCGGCAGGCGCCCAGAATGGCGTCGGCCAAGGCGTGCGCGAGCACATCGGCATCCGAGTGGCCCAGCAGGCCGCGCTCGTAGGGAATGTCAACACCGCCGATGATACATCGACGCCCCTCCACCAGACGGTGGACGTCGTAGCCATGGCCAATGCGCAGGTTACTGAACATGGGGAAGGTCCTCTCCCTCGGCCATGCGGCCAAGCAGAATCGCGGTTACGGGACGCAGGTCCTCGGGCACCGTCACCTTAAGGTTATCGCGCGGGCTCTGGACGCAGCGGACGCGCCCACCCATGCGCTCGACCAGTGACGAATCGTCCGTGCCGATAAAGCCCTCGGCAATCGCCGCGGCATGGGCGCGCTTCATGGCGTCGACACTAAAAATCTGCGGCGTCTGCGCGGCCCAGTACAGCTCGCGCGGCGGCGTCTCGACGATGTTGTCGCCATCGACGATTTTGAGTGTGTCGATGGCAGGCTGGCCGCACACGACACCGTCGAGGGCACGGTCGCTCACGAGCACGTCGATAGCGTGGTCGATAGCCTCGGTCGTAATGAGCGGACGGGCGCCATCGTGGATGGCGACATATTCGAAACCCGCCGGCACCGCGTGCACGCCGGCGCGGGTGGAATCCTGGCGGGTCTCGCCGGCATCGGCAAAGCTGATGGGCGTGCTATACGAATACGGGCTGATGGCCAGGCGGCGCATCTCGGCACGACGCTCGGCAGGGCAAACCACGACGATGTGGCCGACCTTATTGCTACGGTCAAATGCGCGGATGGACCAGCTCATAAGCGGACGGCCCGCTACATTGACGAGCTGCTTACCACCGGGGTTACCAAAGCGCTGGCCGCTGCCACCGGCAACGACCACGGCGCATACGGGCGCCATTATGCGTTCCCCTGTTTGGTGCCCTTCATGCGGTACAGGGAGTCCGCAAGAATGGCAGGGTTGTTGACGCCAAAGTCGCCCAGGCGCTCCGGATCTTCGCTGATGTCGTCCATGAGCTCCTGCAGCGATCCATACTCGTCGACGATCTTCTCGGCCACGCCGTCGCGCACGACGGACACGCGCGAAAGCGTGCGCAGGCCCAGCGGTGTCATGACGGAGTCCTCGTCCAGGTCGTCGTAACCCAGAACCGCCGCCACATGCTGCGGGTCGGACAAGTCCTTGGGCGTCATACGGCTCAGGTTGGCGCGGATCTTTTCGGCATTGGCCTCGGAGGAATCGCTCGCATAGTCGCGAATCATCAGGTCGTACTCGGTATCCATGCTGGAGCCGGCGAGCTGCTCGAGCTGCATCTGCACGAGCTTGCCCTGGTTGCCCAGCTTGACAATGCAATCCTTAAGTTCGGTCTTTGCCTGCTGCATGATCTCGAAGCTCGAGAAAATCCCGGTAATGTCGGCGAGCGTAACGTAGTCGTCGAGCTCGAGGGCCGTCAGGCGCAGCAGGGAGCGGTCGAGCGACTGACGGGTAGTCTGGAGCGTGGCGACGAGCTGGTTGACCGAGCTCATGATGGTGGTGACGGGCTGGATCTCGTAGCTCTTGCCGTGAACGTACACGTTGACGACGGCACGACGGGCCGAGACCGAGATCACGATGGCATCCGTGAGCACCGACATGCGGGCGGCGGTGCGGTGACGCATGCCCGTCTCACTCGTGGCAAGCGAGGGATCGGGATTGAGGTGGAAGTTGGCGCGCAGGATCTGGGTGAGGTCGCCGTCGATGACGATGGCGCCGTCCATCTTGGAAAGCTCGAACAGGCGGTTCGAGGTAAACGAAATGTTGAGCGGGAAGCCGTCGTTACCAGCAGCGAGCACGTTTTCGGTGTCGCCGACGCAAATAAGAGCGCCCAGGTGACCAGCAATGATCATGTCGAGGGCGGTGCGGATCGGCTGGCCAGGTGCCGTCAGGCGGATGGCCTGTTCCATACGCTTTTGCAGCTCGTTCTTATCCAAGGCATCGCTCCCATCGTATACGCTCCATAAACGTCAATAAGTTTCTCACGGTTTGCCTCTGTGACGCCCGCAAAATCCGATGCTTACAGAATGAGCGAACACAGCTGAGAGCCCCAATCCAAATGAGCTGCTTATGTGGTAGCATCGGGATTCGCATAAATGAGGGAGTAGTCGCGTGATCGGGTTCGCCTCCGGTGGCGCGGCAAGTCAACACACTGGCCGATGCGGCCTGGCTTGCCTTAATGAACGAGACTCGTGGCTGTGCGCGCAACGCGTACGCCACGGGTCTTTTTTGTTACTCCCCCAAGAGGTACACGCGGGCCCGCCCGCAGAGAGGGAGCCAGACTATGGGACTCGCAGAGCTCGTGCTGCTCGCCGTTGGCCTTTCGATGGATGCCTTTGCCGTATCCATCTGCAAGGGCCTTGGCATGAAGAAGATCAACCTTAAAGTCGCCGTGGTGCTCGGCCTGTTCTTTGGCGGCTTTCAGGCCGGCATGCCCGTAATCGGATGGGCGCTTGGCAGCCAATTCATGGGCATCATCGGACCCATCGACCATTGGATCGCCTTTATCCTTTTGGCCTTTATCGGCGGCAAAATGCTGTGGGAAGCCTTTACCGAGGACGAGAATGAAGGCGACGGCAAGGATGCCGAAAAGATTGACCTGGGCGAGTACCTGATCCTCGCCATCGCCACCTCAATCGACGCCCTAGCCATAGGCATCTCATTTGCGGCGCTCTCGGTTGACATCGTTCCCGCTGTATCGCTTATCGGCGTCACAACGTTTATCTTCTCCGTCGCCGGCGTAGCGATCGGCCACACCTTTGGCGCGCGCTACGAAAAACCTGCCACCATCGTGGGCGGCATCGTGCTCATCCTCATCGGACTTAAGATCTTGCTTGAGCACCTTGGGATCCTCGCACTGTAACGCCAAACACAATCGCTCAAAACTCAACGCCAGTACAAGGCCTCATGCAAAGTTTTGCATGAGGCCTTTTCGTGCAGACTTTTGCATGTCATACTGATATGCAAAAGTCTGCACGTTAGGAGATCGTCGTGAATACCCTTCCCATCACCACACCGCGCCAAGCTGGCATCTACGTGCGCCAGGCACGCGAGGCTCAGGGTCTCACCCGTGCCGCCCTCGCCAAAACGGCCAGTGTTTCGGAGCGCCTGCTCGCATCGCTCGAGCTGGGAGACGCCACCGGCATTCGACTCGACAAGTTGCTGTCCGTCTTTAACGCACTCGGCATAGGTCTCTTTGCGCAAAGCGATAACGACTCCATCGCATCGCCCTCCGAACATCCGACGACGAAAGCGGACCTCCCTATCGCGAACTCGAATGCCCTGCCAAAGCCAAGCGTAGGCAGACGACCCGCTCGACAGGGAACGCCATCTTCCTATGGTGCCTTGCTGGCCCAAATCGCAGCCGAGCAAGGCCTTTCCGGCACTTCAGGCCTCTCCTTTGGCTGTAAGGTTGTGAAATAAATGGCAGAGATGGAGCTTGCGACCCTCATTTGTGGCGAAATCGCAGGCACTCTCCGGCAAGACGAGCATGGACTCTGCAGCTTTGTATACGCCCCAACCTATCGCGGAGCACCGCTATCGCTAACAATGCCGCTTTCCAATCGCACGTATGGCCATAACATCGTCCGCCCGTTCCTATTTGGCCTTTTGCCCGACAGTCAAGAGCAGCGTCGCGCTATTGCCGCCGAGTATGACGTTGCATCCAACAACCCCGTCGCCCTCTTGTGCCATATCGGTCTTGACTGCGCGGGGGCCGTTCAGTTTTGTCGAACCAATCAATTAGGCGCCGCCCGCGGCAGGGTCTCGGCATACCGCCCGCTTACCAATTCTCAAATCGCTCACAAGCTCAAAGCAATTCGCGATGACGAAAGAGAGACATGGATGGGCTCCAACGAAAGCTGGTCCCTGGGCGGCAACCAAGGCAAATTTGCACTAGCTTGGCATGATGGCCAATGGTGCGAATGTCTAGGGTCATCCCCCACTACCCATATCTTCAAAAATGGTGTCGTTGGGTTCAAACATCAGGCCTTAAACGAATTCGTCTGCATGAAAACGGCTCGGCGTGTTGGCATTCCAACTGCCAACGTCTCCTATTGCACATTTGAAGACGAAGCCGCGCTCGTCGTTGAACGGTACGACAGAATGGTCAATAGCAGCGGGAATATCGAAAGGCTGCATCAGGAGGACTTTTGCCAGGCGCTCGGTGTATTGCCAAGCCAGAAATACACCGCCGACGGAGGACCAACCACACGAGACATCCAAGAACGACTGATTAACACAGTCCCCCACCACATGAATCTTGTGCTTTTTACCTATATGTTGTTCTATAACGCCATTATCGGAGCGCCTGACGCACACGCTAAAAACTACTCGCTCATCCTAGGCAAAGGCACAAACGCAGCGCTCGCACCCATGTACGATGTCGCATCGGGCTTGGCGTACGAGCGTATGCGCCGCCGGGCGCGCCTTGCCATGAGCGTTGGCGGCGAAAATCGAGTGGGGCGCATCGGTCCAGGCGCTATCCGCCGATACCACGGTATGGGCGACCCCGCGCTGGAGGCGGCACTCACCGATGCCGGGCTATCCGAGAAGTTTTGCTTTGCGACCATGATGGACCTCGCCTACGAGGTGCCCATTTGCATGGAAGAGATCATGGACGAATACGCCGACCTGCCCGGCATGGCGGACCTGCGCGAGCACATGCTCGGCCCCGTCCGCGAAAACTGCCAGCGCACCCTCGACCTCATCAAGGCGGATATGGGCTAGGCGCCAATCAATCCACATTTCTTAAAAGAAGAGGGGGGCACCCGTCGCAAAAGTTCGGATGCCCCCTCTCGTAATGTCATTTGCAATCCGCCAGCACGTGGCTCGAACTGCTGCTAGCGCGACCCTTACGCGGCAAGGCGCTTGAGGACGTCGATGAGCAGCTCGTAGAAGCGCTCGGCAGAAGCGAGCTCCATGCTCTCGTCCGGGGTGTGGACATCGGAGAGCGTCGGGCCCACGGCGATGGCGTCCAGGCCGTGCAGGGCCTCAGCAAACAGGCCGCACTCAAGGCCGGCGTGAATGGACTCGATGCGCAGCTCGGAGCCAAAGAGCTCGCGATAGCTCTCGACAAAAACGTCGCGGACCGGCGAATGCTCGGCATAGCTCCAGCCGGGATACTCGAACTCGAACTTGGCGTCGAAGCCCAAGACATCGGCCAGCGTCTGCAGGCGGTCCTTGAACTCGTTCTGCAGCGAGGTGATCGAGGAGCGCGGGGACAGCATGATCTTGACCTGGTCGTCGGAAGTGGCGACCACGCCGATGTTGGAGGAAACCTCGACGGAGCCGTCGGTGGCAACGTTGCGGCGAATCACGCCGTTAGGGGCAAGACGCAGGGCGCGGATGAGGGCAAGCGCGGACTTCTGATCCATGGCCTCGACCTCGGCGTCGTCGGCAATCTCGACGGTGCAGGTAAAGCCGGGGTCGAAGACCTCGAGCTCGGCAGTGACGTCGGCGATGATGTCCTTTGCGATCTGGGCCGCGGCCTCGGCGGCAGCGTGGTCGGCGTAAACCAGCTCGGCCTTGCACTCACGGTTGATGGCGTTGTCCTTAGTGCCGCCGTTAAAGCTAACGATGGCGGGCTCGCCGGCGACCATCAGGCGGTCGATGATGCGGGCCATGATGAGGTTGCCGTTGCCGCGCTCCAGGTTGATATCGTTGCCGGAATGACCTCCCAGTAGGCCGGAGATGTCGAGCGTGAGGGTGCTGCCGGTCTTGTGCTCGCGCACGATGGGGCAGGTGTAGGTAACAACGACGCCGCCGGCGCAGCTGACGGTGGCAACGCCCTCTTCCTCGGAGTCAAGGTTAATCATGGTGCGGGCGCTAATCTGGGACTTGTCGAGCGTCTCGGCGCCGACCAGGCCAGTCTCCTCGTCGGTGGTGAATACGCACTCGAGGGCGGGGTGAGCAATCGAATCGTCGTTGAGCACAGTAAGCATCAGAGCGACAGCAATACCGTTGTCGGCGCCCAGGGTGGTGCCGTTAGCGGTGAGGACGCCGTCCTTCACGACCAGGTCGATACCGTCGGTCGTAAAGTCGTGCTCAACAGAGCCCAACTTGTCGCACACCATATCGATGTGGCCCTGCAGCATCACGGTCGGGGCATTCTCGGCGCCGGCAGAAGCGGGCTTGCGAATGATGACGTTGTAGACCTCGTCCTGGTACACATCGAGGCCGCGCTCCTTGGCAAACGCAACCAGGAAATCGCTGATGCCCTTCTCGTTGCCAGACCCACGGGGGATCGCGCTGACCTCCTCAAAGAAATGGAACAGCTGGGCGGGCTCGTAGCCGGTGATCTTGTAATCCATGGTGCCTCCTTGGCGCAACTGGTTAGACAGTAAGACATGCGACTTGTATATTCCCAGACTTTGCGTGCATAAACCAGTCGAAAACGCCGAGCGCCCTCGCATCATCGGCTAACGGCGGGGAAACGCTACTTTATTAGAATAAAGTAGGTTAGACGGGCCGCGCCAAAGGGACGTTGGACCCTTCAACCAACCTCAACGCTTGATCAACGTTTATGCATACGCCATTGATATGTTTAATGAGATCTACTTTGAACGAAGGGTCCTTTTTCAACAGAAAAAGGGCGCTCCTTTGGAACGCCCTCGTGGACACAAGGTTTTGTTACGCCCTACAGCGCGCCAGAGCCGGTTTGCATCATGCCGCCGGGGCCCGAGGTCACGCCGCCGCTCACGGGCGCGGCGTTGCCAGTGTGCGGTGCCGCCGGGGCGGTATCACCACCGAGCGTGCCCGCCGGACGCGGTGCCGGGATCTCGCCCGTGCCGTGGCTAAAGACAAACTTGCCATCGGCCACGTCGCACAGGACGGTATCGCCCTCGCCCCACTCGCCGGCCAGAAGTTCCTCGGACAGCGGGTCCTCGATGAGCTTTTGAATAGCACGGCGCAGCGGACGCGCACCGTTGGTGAGGTCGGTGCCCTCGGCCACGATCTTGTCATAGGCCGCATCGGTGAGCTTGATGTTCATGCCGTTGGCAATCAGACGCTGGCGCAGGTCGTCCACCAGCAGGTGCGCGATCTTGGTGAGATTCTCGCCCGAGAGCTTCTGGAACACAACAATGTCGTCGATACGGTTGAGCAGCTCGGGGCGGAACAGGCGCTTGAGCTCGCCCATCGCGCGACCACGGATCTCACCCGACGTGAGACCCTGCTCGCCGGTGGTGCCAAAGCCCACGCTCGCATCCTGCGCAATCTCGCGGGCGCCCACATTGGACGTCATGATGATCACGGTGTTGCGGAAGTCGACCGTCTTGCCCTGGCTATCGGTCAGGCGGCCCTCCTCCAGCACCTGCAGCAAGATGTTGAAGATATCGGGGTGCGCCTTCTCGATCTCGTCGAACAGCACGACCGAGTACGGGTGGCGACGAACGGCCTTGGTGAGCTGGCCGCCCTCGTCGTGACCGACGTAGCCCGGAGGGCTACCGATGAGCTTGGAGACCTCGAACTCGCTACCGAACTCGGACATGTCGAAGCTGATGAGCGCGTCTTTGCTGCCAAAGAGATACTCGGCGAGCGTCTTGGCGAGCTCGGTCTTGCCCGTGCCGGTGGGACCCAGG
>DAWCEJ010000101.1:0-4389 GCA_052274955.1 Collinsella sp. | reverse complement strand
CCGTCGACGAGATCAAGTTTGGCGACAACGACACACTGGCGGCGCTTGTGAGCTGCCTGGTTTCTGCCGATCTGTGCGTGACGCTCTCGGACATCGATGGTCTCTATACTGCCAATCCGCATGAGGACCCCACGGCCGAGTTTGTTCCTGTCGTGCATAAGATCGATGCCAAGATTATTGCCTCGGCGGGCGATTCTTCCACATCGGTGGGCACGGGCGGCATGATTACCAAGATCCGCGCGAGCCGCATCCTGATGACGGCGGGCATTCAGAGCGTGATTTGCTCGGGCGAGGAACCCGATGCGCTCGTGCGCCTGGCCCGCGGCGAGAGCGTGGGTACGCTGTTCGACCCGCCGGCGGAGCGCCTGGACATTGCGCCCCGCAAACTGTGGATCGCACTGGGTGACAAGGCGCATGGCTCGGTGACGGTCGATGATGGTGCTGCGAAGGCGCTGGTCAGCTGTGGCTCTTCCCTGCTTGCGGTGGGTATTCGCGAGGTCGATGGCCAGTTTGCCGAGGGCGATGTGCTCGATGTGTGCGATCCGAGCGGTATGGTTGTCGCCCGCGGTATCGCCGAAGCCGATTCGGACGTGCTGGAGCTTGCTGCCGGTCGCCGCCAGGACCAGATTGCCAGCAACCGCCTGCTCGCAGACCTGGCCGAGAAGCCCGCGATCCATAGGGACAACTTGATAGTGTTTGCATAAAGAGAGGCAGCGCTGCGGCTCGTTTTGCCAGCAGTGCTGCCTCTCCTTTTCCGGCACTTGGGGACGTTCCTTATGTGCCGACACTTTGGGACACTCCTTTGCTAGAAGATCTGGCGCAGGTCTCCGCGGTTGAGGGCTTCGTCGAAGAGGCGCTTGAACACCACGCTGCCGTGCAGACCGTCGTGCTCGAACTCGTTGGTCACCCAGGCGTGCGAGTTGCCCACGCGGCTGAGCGTATCGAGCTGCAGGCCCGAATCGACGTACATGTCGTCGAAATACACCGCGGCCTGGAGCGGCACCTCGTTGCAGGTCAGGCGCTGCGGGTCGTAGATCTTGTCCCAGCTGGTGTCTTCCATCAGCAGGTCCATGGCGGGTTTAAACGGCTTAAGCTCGGGCATTTGCTCAAACATCCACGGGAACATGGCCTCGCCGGTAAACATGAGCGGGCGCGCGAGCGTGTCGAACTCGGCGCGGTGTGCCTTCTCTTCAGCCGCTGCCCAGCCAATGGGCATGGTGTCACCGTCGGCGTATATGAACTCCTGCAGCGTCCAGTACAGCGGATTCGTGCGCGTGTTGGTGCGCTCGAAGGCGCGCATCAAAAAGCTGTCGGATACCGAGGCGCCGCAGGTCAGCGTGCCGTCGCCGTCAACAAAAGCGTGATCGATAATCCAATGCATGCGCTCAAAGCTCGGCTTCATGCCAAAGTCGCTGCCCATGAGCTGTAGGCGCTCGACCGTCATCGGCGAGCCGTCGGGCAGCATGGGCTTCTGAGCCTCGAGCGCATCGGCCAGGGCTGCCACGCGCTCGACGTCGGCAGGGTAGCGGTCGTAATACTGCTGCGTCTTGGCGACCATGCGCGGGAAGGTGTGCGCGTAGACTTCGCTTGCGCTCGCCGGCACGTGGGGGATGCCGCCGCAGGTAAAGCTTGCCGCCACGCCCTCGGGGAAGAGCGACAGATAGCTCAGCGTCAAAAAGCCGCCGTAGCTCTGCCCGAGTGTGACCCAGGGCCTGCCGCCAAAGCCTACCAGGCGCAGGTACTCAAAATCGCGCACGATGGAGCTGGCGAGGTGGCGCTTGAGTAAGTCCGCCTGCGAGCGGGCCGCATCGGCGCCGGCTGCCTCGGCGCGATCGCCCAAGGTGGCAATCGTGCGTCCGTCCACGCAGCTACTGCGTCCGGTGCCGCGCTGGTCGGGCAGGACCACGCGGAAGTGCTTGACGGCCTCTTCGATCCAGCCATCGCTTGTGGGCGACAGCGGACGCGGGCTCTCGCCGCCGGGGCCGCCCTGCAAAAACAGGAGCAGCGGCAGATCGTCGTTGATGCGGTCGGGCGCGCAAACCACGCGGTAGAAGAGCTTGATGCTCTCGGGCGCGCCGGCGATGGGCGCAGGCATAGCGCCGCGGCGCATGGTGCTGCCGACGGCCAGGAGCATCGGCTCCAGGCCGCGCCAGTCGAGGGGGACGTCGATGCTGTGGTCCTCGACGTAAAGGCCGGGGACGTGGTACGAAGTGATGAGGGCCATGTGAGTCTTCCGTTCGTTGCGGTGTTTCGGGTTGACCAATTCTACCGCCGTGGGCGAGGCCATGCGCAAATCGGCTACCATGGTTGCAAACTTCTAGGAGAAAGGGCCGCCCATGTCGGTCGATATAGCCACGTATGTCCACGATCTTGCCGTTGCCGCCAAGGCAGCGTCGGCCTCGCTTGCCACGGCGAGCGATGAACAGTGCCAGGAGGCCGTGCGCGCCATGGCCGCAGCGCTGCGCAACGGTATCGACTCCATCGTTGCCGCCAACGAGCTCGATATGTCCGCCGCGCGCGATGCGGGTACCTCGGCCGGACTGCTCGATCGTCTGCTGCTGACGCCCGAGCGCGTCGAGGGCATGGCCGCCGGCCTGGAAAAGCTCGCCGAGCTGCCCGATCCTGTGGGCCGCGTGCTCGACCACCGCGTGCTCGCAAGCGGCGTGGACCTCACCCGCGTGAGCGTGCCGTTGGGCCTGGTCGCCATGGTCTACGAGGCACGCCCCAACGTGACGGCCGACGCCGCGGGCATCTGCATCCGCACCGGCAACGCCTGTATTCTGCGCGGCGGCTCGCTGGCCTATCACTCGTGTGCCATGATTGCCGAGCTGCTGGCCGATGCGCTTGAGGCGCAGGGTTTCCCGCGTGAGGCCGTCTCGATGATTGAGTCTACCGACCGCGAGGCAACCGGCGAGCTCATGAAGCTTCGCGGCATCGTCGATGTGCTCATTCCGCGTGGCGGTGCAGGCCTGATCCAGCGCTGCGTGCGTGAATCGCTTGTGCCGGTGATCGAGACGGGCACGGGCAATTGCCATATCTACGTGCATGAATCCGCCGACTTTGATAAGGCACTCAACATTATCGTTAATGCCAAGACCCAGCGCGTAGGCGTGTGCAATGCCGCCGAGTCGCTGCTGGTCGACCGTGCTGTGGCCGATGCGTTTTTGCCTGCGGTCGTGGCCGTGCTGCATGATCACGGCGTGTTCATTCACGGCGACGAGGCAACCTGCGCCGCATGCGCCGATGCCGGGCTTGCCGAGGGTGATGACTACGTCGCCGCGACTGAGGAGGACTGGGGCCGCGAGTATCTGGCGCTCGAGATGAGCGTGAAGGTCGTGGCAAACGAGGACGAGGCCATCGCGCACATCAACCGCTACGGCACGATGCACTCCGAGGCCATCGTTGCCGAGGACACGGATGCTTGCGAGCGCTTCCTGGACGCGGTCGATGCCTCGGCCGTGTACGCCAACGCCAGCACGCGCTTTACCGACGGCGGCGAGTTTGGCCTGGGCGCCGAGATCGGCATCTCGACCCAAAAGCTCCATGCCCGTGGCCCCTTTGCCGCCGAGGCCCTCACCACCTACAAATACAAGCTCCGCGGCACCGGCCAGGTCCGCCCCTAAACCCCTCGTAAACGAAAACCGCCACAAAGGTGTCTGTCCCCTTTGTGGCGGTTTTAGGTGGCGTGGGCGGTTAGGCCTGGAAGGTATCGCGGTCGGGGGCGAAGGACTGCATGGCCGCGATGGTACGGTCGAAGAGCTCGGGGAGCTCCCAGCCCAGCATCTTGGCACCCTGCGTAATCACGTCGCGCGAGCAGCCGGCGGCAAAGCGCTTGTCCTTGAACTTCTTCTTGAGCGACTTGGTCGTAAAGTCCATGACGCTCTTACTCGGACGCATGATGACGGCAGCACCGATCAAGCCGGTGAGCTCGTCGCAGGCAAACAGGATCTTTTCCATCTGCAGCTCGGGTTTGGGCAGCGAGGTGTTGAAATCGGACGTGTGCGTCTGGATGGCGCGAATGAGCTCGGGAGACGCACCTTCGCCCTCAAGAATCTCGGCAGCATAGATGGTGTGGTTCATGGGGTCGTCCTCATGCTCCTCCCAATCCAGGTCGTGCAGCAGACCGACGATGCCCCAAAACTCCTCGTTCTCGGGGTCGAACTCGCGCGCAAAGTAGCGCATAGTGCCCTCGACCGTCTCGCCATGGGTGATGTGGAACGGGTCCTTGTTGTGCTCGTTGAGCAGTTCGAACGCGCGGTCGCGGGTGATTCCGGCGGTAAGCGGCTCTGCCATAGGAGACTCCTTGTGCTCGTGGGTATCGATAAGAATGAATACTACTAGAACAAGAAAACCACCACAAAGGTGCCTGTCCCCTTTGTGGTGGTTTTT
>DAWCEJ010000100.1:0-4012 GCA_052274955.1 Collinsella sp. | reverse complement strand
GTCCGGCGGCCAGCAGCAGCGCGTCGCCGCCTGCCGCGCGCTCGTCACCGACCCCACCATGATCATGGCCGACGAGCCCACCGGCGCCCTCGACTCCAAAAGCGCTCGTCTGCTGCTCGAGAGCCTGGAGGCCCTCAATCACCGCCTGCGCGCCACCGTGCTCATGGTCACGCACGACAGCTTTGCCGCCAGCTACACGAGCCGTGTACTGTTTATTCGCGACGGCAAGATCTTCACCGAGCTGCGCCGCGGCGACACCGACCGCCGAGAGTTCTTCGACCGCATTATGG
This sequence comes from Collinsella sp., assembly GCA_052274955.1. Classification (GTDB taxonomy): domain Bacteria; phylum Actinomycetota; class Coriobacteriia; order Coriobacteriales; family Coriobacteriaceae; genus Collinsella. The sequence continues at coordinate 3,722 of DAWCEJ010000100.1, read as the reverse complement.
AGGTCGTTGCCATGATGGGCGGTGAGGGCTCCGATGCTCTGTAAACTCGCTTGGGGCAACGTCCGCCGCGCCGGCCGCGACTACCTCGTCTACCTTTTGACGCTCACCCTGGGCGTCACGGTCTTCTATGCCTTTAACACCATCTCGATGCAGGTCGACATCGCCGGAATCGATGAAAAGGGCTTGGCTCAGGTTATGGGCAGCATGCTCGGCTACCTGACGTACTTTTTGGCCGGCGTCATGGCTTTTTTGATGGTGTATGCCAATAACTTCATCATGAAACGCCGCAAAAAGGAGTTTGGCCTGTACCAGGTGCTCGGCATGGGCCGCGGGCGCGTCGCCACGATCATGGCGCTCGAGACGGTGAACGTCTCGGTCGTGGCCTTTGTCGCCGGCATTGTGCTGGGTGTGGGACTCTCCCAGCTCATGACATTCTTTACGGCCTCGCTCTTTAAGACACAGATCGCCAATTTTCACTTCTTCTTCTCGGTGCATGCGTTCAACCTGACCCTTGCCTGCATGCTCGTGATGTTCGTACTCACGTTACTGCTGAACCTGCGCGCCGTTCGTCGCACTAAGCTCATTGAGCTCATGGGTGCCGAGCGTCGCAACGAGAGCATCAAGACACGCAACCCCTGGATCGCGATTGCCATCTTTGCCGTGGGCGTGGTGCTTGTGGGCGCGGCCTATTACCGTCTGCTACGTGATGGGTTTCCGCTAACCGCGACGGACAGCAAGCTGCAAGAGGCCATGAGTCAGTTTGGCATTACGACCGCTATGGTTACAGTGGGCACTTTTGCCCTGTTCTGGGGACTCTCGGGCATGCTCATCAAGCTGCTGCAGAGCCTGCGCGGCGTGTATTGGCGCGGCCTCAACATGTTTACCGTGCGCCAGCTTTCGGCCAAGGTCAACACGGTGTGCTTTTCGATGGGCGTCATCGCGATGATTCTGTTTTTGGCCATTACCTCGGTGACCTGCGGTATGTCGATTGCCAATGTGATGAACGAGAATCTGGAGCGCTATAACCCTGTTGACGTGTCTCAGACGTATGTCTATTACACGCCCGAAACGCTCGACTACTACAAGGAGTATGTCAATCCGTCTGAGGCCGATCGCATGGTGCTGGCCGATGCAACGGTCGATTTGTACGCTGCATGGCATGGCGATCGTAAAGATCCCGATAACGTTGCAGACGGTATTAAGGGCAAGTCGGCGGACAACAACGACGAGACCGGCAAGAAGGTCAATATCGCCGATGTTGCCGGTGAGCATGTGCAGATCGATTCGTATCTGAGTTACCCGCTTGGCGGCTCGGGCCCCTCGGTGGTGGCGGGTGAGATGTGCAAAGCCATGGGCGAAAAACTTCCCAAGGCGCTCGAGGGAAGCAACGCCGATGCGATGGGTCTGTATGTGACGCCGGCGAGCCAGTACAACAAACTGCGCCAGATGATGGGCGAGGAGCCGGTGAGCATTGGCCGCGACCAGTATCTGCTCACGTGTGATATGGGCGGTGAGCTGGGCGACCTGTACACCAAGTATATGGCTGGCGGCCATGCCCTTACCTTGGGCGGGCATACGCTCAAGCCCGCAACCGATAAGTCGGACGAGGACACGGCGGCCATCGCCAACTCGGCGATGGGCAGCAATCCCGGTACCGTGGTCGTAGCCGATGAGCTGCTGTCCCAGCTTAATCTGCAACCGTATTCCAGTAATCTGCTCGTTAACTACAAGCGAGGGATGGATGTTGCCGAGGCCGATGAGCTCATTAAATACACTATGCTCGACAACCTGCTCGTTGACGGCAAGGAGCCGGGGTCGTGGGGAGTCTTCATCACGCGTTCCGAGATGTACACGCAAGCAGCGCAGATGAACGGCATGATTAGCTATCTAGCCATCTACATTGGCTTTGTGCTGGTCGTTGCATGTGCGGCGATTCTGTCGATCCAGCAGCTCTCCAATGTGGCCGATGGCAGCCGCAGCTATCGTGTGCTGGCGCAGATTGGCTGTGACGACCGTCAGATTCGGCATTCGGTGATGGCGCAGCAAGCGGTGTTCTTCCTGTTCCCGCTGGCAGTGGGTCTGGCGCACTCCTTTGTGGCGCTCAAGGTGATCATCGAGCTGGTGAGCACGTTTGGCAACATGAGCATCGGCGGCACGGTGGGCCTCACTTGTGCGATTTTCCTGGCAGCCTACGGCGGCTACTTCCTGGTAACGTACCTCATGAGCACCGGCATGGTGCGAGCTGCCATCGCCACCCGCTACAGCGAGTAGCGAGCGGGCAAAACCGCCGCATAACCACAGCGAACAAACGCCGCGAAGGGAGCCGGGCCCCCTTCGCGGCGGTTTTTTGCCCGCCTGATGCATCTCAAAACTAAGTGAGTAGACTTTTTTGGATCTGCCGAGCACATTGCGACAAACGCTCAACAAAACCGCAGGTCAGGGCGGTGGTGTTTTGGGGCGTGCTCGGCATCCCGCCAAAAGCCTACTCACTTGGTTTTACTGCTAGAAGACCGCCGCGAGGGAAAGCAGCTCCCTCGCGGCGGTTGGCGTTTGCCCAGATAAAACCTGCCAAAACAAACCTGTCCCTTTTTAGCAGGTTATCGCTTCCAAAAGTGGAGGATCAGCGTGGTGCCTTTTGGTGGAGGGGGGATATTGATTAATTCGGGTAACATTTTTTTAACGCCGGGAACGATGTTAAAATACCCAAAATGCTATCTAGGAGCTTTGATTTTATGGCAACCGAGGCAGCTACCCTGCAAAACGTGACGCGCTCGTTCCTCTGGCATTCAATTATGTTGTTTATAGGGGCGGCTGGTCTGTATTGTGTGGCGCCAAGTAATTATACGGGCCTTTCTGGCACCGTTCTTATCGGTCTGCATCTGTTTTCGGGCTTCTGTGTGGGCCTCATCTCTCGCCCTGTGAGACCGGGTATTTCCAAAAGGCTTTTTGGACTTATGCTCGTAGACATTGCACTTCTTGTGATGTACACGATATCTCTTAATGTCTTTCATCAATTTCATGTTGTGGTTTCGGCGCTCGCGTTCATTTTGTTGTTACTAGCCCCCTTGCTTGTCGCTTGCTGTTCTTGGGTGCTTGGCGGTGAATTCGCAAACATACGTGCGGGATTAAAGGGGAAACATGTGGCCGATGGCTCTGCTCTCCACGGGTATCCTGAGCTCGCACTTTACAGCCCCGTTGTGCTCTTGATTGCTTTGCTTGTTGGCCTTCAGTTTCTTCTCGTCCCGTTGATGGACTCCATCGGTTCTTTCCTTTCCGTTAACGCCGAGATGGGGGTTGCTGCCTCGCTCGTCGAACCTCTTGCGTTTGGTAATGCCGCCGTTATTCTCGATACGGATTGTTTGTTTTCGCGCAATATAAACATCGGGGCTGTGCTCCTGAGCTTTGGTGGGCATCAAGAGATCGTATTGCTTCTGGTTACCGTTTTGGGCAGTATCCTTGCCAGGGCCATAACGCGATTTTTCCCCGACTTAACGAGCGCTTTTTCTGCGGCCGCCAAATTAGGAGGAAAACACTCTGCAGTTGCCGATATCCCTACGGCTTCGGGTTTTTCTCAAAGGGAGTCCGCGGTTTTCTCTATGAGGATAGAGGGAAAAACGTACGAGGAGATTGCTTCTGCCTTGGACATTTCCCCGTCTACTGCCCGTACCTATTTGTCGCGGGCCTTGACTAAAACCGGATATAAAAACATTTCAGAGGCGACG
>DAWCEJ010000099.1:0-4102 GCA_052274955.1 Collinsella sp. | reverse complement strand
TGCCCGAGCTCGTTTCGGCATTGCAGACGGGTCTGTATGGCCAAGGCGACGTAGCCGGTCTGCTCGAAAACGAGATTGTCAACGTATATGGCGCGGCACTTGTCGATCTGGCTTCGCTCGACAATAATGCACTGTTTTGCGTGGCATGTCTCATGATTTTGATGGGCGAGGGCAATATCGCAGAACTCGAGGCTTGCGGGGTGAGGCTGTCGATGGTCGACCAGTCCTACTTTGTACGCGACTACCCGATCTTTGGCTTGGATCCCGCCGAGCGGAGTTTTACGTGTCTGGGCACGGAGGATAACGGACGCTTGCGTTTGCGTAAGTTGGTGGCCGAGGTTCGCCCCGAACTTGTTCCGAGGGCGGCCCGGATTTTGCTTAAGGCGGGTAGATGCGATGCGGCGATGGGCCTGGCGGACGCCTTTTTGGACCGTGAAGCGGTCCTTGAACTTGCTGGGCAGTATGGGGTCGATCTGGCTCTGACGGGGCACGGGGCCGATATCTGCCGAGCAGCGCTGGGCACGATCGATGCCGACGATCCGGCTCCAGAGCCAACGCCTGCCGAGGCGCTTGGCGTATATCTGGCAGCGGTCAGCGTGTCCAATACAAAGCTCGCTCGCTATATGGCATCGGTTATCGAGCGCGGGGGCGAACGGGCGGCCTGCGAAATAGACCCTGTTTCATGGAGGGTGGCCCAGACACTGACGGCTGTTTGCTATGGGGACAACGGGCTTGGGCTTCCTACGAACCTGGCCGTGCCAGAAATCGAGACATCCCATACCGCACTCGATATGTTGTCTGCGCATATCGAGGTCAAGCGCTGCCTGACCGAGCGGGGAGATGACGGCGGCGTTCTACAGCAGCTCAAAACGAGCAAGGCCTACGACTGTGAGCTCGACATCGCGGGGATTGTTATACGGGCCGATAGCATGCTGGTGGAGCTCTTTGACGGGTCGTTTACGGGAACCGACGAGCGCGACGACGAGATGACGGTGGTGCGGGAGGCGCTCGACGTACGTGGGCTCAAGGCGATGGCTATCTGGGTGCGCATGGTGTTGGCGGCACGGCGGCTCCTTTCCGGCTTGCCGGTAACCGACGACGCGGCATTCAACGAGCTCGATCGTTTTGCCGTGCGCATGCGCGACAACCAGATTCAGCTGTTTGGCCTGTTGCTAGAAGGCTGGCAGTCGCTGGCAGAGGGACGGCCGGTTAATGCAAAGTTCCGTGCGGTCCAAGTGCTCAAACTTGCCGAGGAGTCGATTGCGTACATGCGCGATAACGCATTGCTGCTGGAGCGCGCGGCATATCTGCGTAACACTTCGATGGTTTCGGTACGCGAGGAAGCGGAGCTACTCGATATAAGCCAGACGCAGGTTGGTGGAGCGGAGGCCTGGATGGTGGCGCTGCATTTGGCCTGTGCGGGCCGAGACAGCGATCTCGCGGCCTGGATGTCCATGAATCGCGCGGGGATTCTAGAGCCATCGTATCGGCTCTTTGCGCGCCTTGCCATGCATTGTCTGGGCGAGCCGGCGACCAGGATTCGCAAGAAGCTTCCCGTGCGCGAGCTGTCGCGGTACTCGCTGCGCGACGATTTGGAAGGGGAAGGCGAGCGCCTGTTCCAGGCCGGTGAGGTTGAAGCCGTTGATACCATCGACCATATCGAGATTCGCATGTTTGGGGCGTTTCGCGCCGAGCGCGACGGGTTTCCCATCACGGACAAAATGTGGCGCCGCAAGAAGGCGGCGACACTTGCCGAGCGGCTTGCGCTGGGCATGGATGCGCTCGTCGATCGTGAGACGCTGGCCATGGAGCTGTGGCCCCATGCCGAGTTCAATAGCGCCCGCAACAACCTGTACTCGACGATATCGCGCTTGCGGTCGGCTTTGGGACCGACGCCGGATGGCAAGTCGTGTGTGCTCATCCAAAATGAATGCATCGGACTCAACGGCGACTACGTCAAGACTGATGTACGGCTGTTTGACCAGATAAGCCGCGAGGTTTTGGGAAATCGCACGGGTGCGCGCGGGCCCCATTTAGTTGAGCTGTGCCTTAAGATTGAGCAGCTTTATGCCGGGCCGCTGTATGTTCCCAATGGCTGTAACCCCACCTACTTTTTGCGTATGCGACGCATTATGCAGTCAAAGTACATCGATTGCATGATTAAGGGAGCAAATGCCGCTCTAGAAGAAAACGATCTGCAGTCGGCGATTTGGCTGGCGGAGTCGGGGCTTCGGCAGGAAACGGCGCGCGAGGATATGGTGCGCTGTGCCATGCGCGTCTACAGTGCGGCGGGGCGGCGGCGCGATATCGTCGAGCTGTACAGCGGGCATATGCACCACCTGAGGGAGCAGGTCAATGGCGTGCCCGAGCCCGAGACGCGGCGTCTATACGAGCGCTTGGTGGAGGGGCGGCTCAATCGCGTGCTGGTCGAGCGATAAAAAACGGGCGCCCGAAGTACTTGGGCACCCGTAAGCTTGCTATGTGTTGGCTCGCCGGATCATTGGCTCTTAGACGAGCTTGATCTTCTCGATATCCTTGCGCGAGGACTCGCGATACAGCGAGAACTTGCGGCCGATGACCTGGACGACCTCGGCGTGGCAGCGCTCGGCGAGCTCTTCGGCGGCTTCGCGGGCGGAAAGACTGGAGCCATCGAGCACGGAGCACTTAACGAGTTCGTGCTTCTCCAGGTAGGCGACCGTCTGCTCGACGGTGCCCTCGTTGACATCGGACTTACCGATGATGATGGCGGGGTTGAGGTGATGGGCCATGCTGCGAAGCTGCTTGACCTGGGCTCCTGTCAGTGCCATGGGTTCTCGCTTTCTATGTATGGGGCGCCCCGCGACGGGGCCTTAATCTACGTGAGCTGTCCCACGATAGCGCAGGAACGGCGCGGTGTGGAGCGCGTTTGCCCAGTTCGCAAAGAATGCGGATGCCGAGGTGATGGGCAGCTCGGGCTGTGAACGGGCTACGAGCGGGATTCAGAGACCGGTTTCCATGCAATAAACGCCCAGCGAATCTTGCGGACATGATCGAGCATATAGCGCCCCTGCGGCACGCCCTTGGAGCCCGGCTCACCGGCATGGGGATTCTCAATCATGTGTTGAGCGATGTAGTCGCGCAGGCAGTCGATCTTATCCTCGTTGCCATGCTCGAGCATACGGGAAAAATCCGCCACGCCTGCCTCAAGGCTATCGAAGGTATCGCGACGAGGCGATTCAAAGTATGTAACCTGCGGCAACGCACCCATCTGAATGAGGATGTTGAAAGCGTACACAAAGCCATTGCTGCAGGTAACCGAGGCGCCGATAGCGTTCATCAAGTGCAGATCATAGCGCGGGCTGGAGTTAGCGACCATCGTGACAGCACAACGCCGACGAGCCGTTCGATCAAGCTTGGCAAGCGCATCTTTTAGATTGGTCGTCGTAACCGACCGACTGGCAAAGGCAACATCCACCGCTTTCGCGACCGGTCCAACCAAATCCCAATCATCATCCCAAGCAAGCTCAAGCGGCGTAATAAGATCCTCGAGTCCGTAATACTCAATGCCAGCATCAAGGGTGCCCAGCATGGCAGGGGAGAAATCAGCCGCAATCACAGGATGCCCAGCCTGAGCAAGCGGAATAGCAATCGACCCAGCCCCACACCCCATATCAAGCACCGATTCACCAGGCTTTAACGCCAACAGCTTCATAAAGTCCCGGGCATACGGGGCAGTCTCCAACGGCCGAAAATGCCGAGCCCGCTTATCCCATTCAAAAGAATCATCAGCCCGCCGCCGATCAGCTTGCAGACGCATCCATTCGCCATTCCAATCCGCAGAAAGCAGCTCAGATTGAATTACACCATCAGCCACGGGCCATCCCCCTCACAACAAAAAAGCGGCTCCTCCCAAAAGAAGAGCCGCAACAAGCATATATCAGAAAAAGAACTGTTCCAACGCCAAACCGCCGCACCAGCCAAGTGGTGCAGGAGCGAAGCAACTGCAACCGGGATAGAACCCAACTGAGGTCCCGTTGTGCGGGAGCCCCGGGGAGGGCAAATATATAAGGTCGATCGCGAGTTCCGCACGAGCCGGAGAGCACTTAATGTGCTCTCCGTGCGA
>DAWCEJ010000098.1:0-5910 GCA_052274955.1 Collinsella sp. | reverse complement strand
AGGTGACACAGATAATGGTTAGGCCGATCATCTTGGCATGGGGCGTCAGACCGAGCGAGCGCCCATGCGTAACGGAGGTCAGGTCGTCGATCAGGCCCAGCACGCCGGTCGCCAGCGTGGCGAGCAGCACGAGTACGAGCTCGGTGGTGAGCTTGCCCATCAGCAGGCAGGTCAGCGAGATCGCGACGAGGATGACAACGCCACCCATGGTGGGTGTTCCCTGCTTAACCAAATGACGCTTGGGGCCGTCGGCACGAACCTGCTGGCCGATACCCTCGACCTTGAGCAGCTTGATCCACCACGGCATGAGCAGCAGCGCAATGGCTGCGGCGATGCCAAGCCCCAAAAAAGCCTGATACGTTGGATACGAGGGATTGCCGAACATGGGCTAGCACACACCTTCCACAAAGCGGTCGAGCTCAACAAAGCGGGAACCCTTGACCAGTACAACATCATGTTTTTCAAGCGCGCCGCCCATGCGGTCGAGCACCTGCTGATAATCGGAGAACACCTGGATGCGGTCCTCGTCCATGCCCATCATGCGCGCGGCATCGGCCATAAGCTGGGCCAGCTCACCACCCACGCACGCCAGCATGTCGAGCTTCTTGGCGGCGGCATAGGCGCCCACGAGCTCATGCATGCGAGGAGCCTCATCGCCCATCTCGCCCATCTCGCCCAGGATCGCCATGCGAGACCCCGTGCACGAAAGCGAGCACAGCAGATCGAGGCCGGCTGCCATCGATTCGGCGCTGGCGTTATAGGAATCGTCGATGATGCGTGCACCGCTCTTGGCGCGCTTGATCTCCTGGCGGTGCCCGGTGATCGTGAGGCCCCTAAAGGCAGCATCGATCTGCTCGGGCGTCACGCCCAGGCGATAGGCAACCGCGGCGGCCTTAACGGCATTAGGAACGGACTGCACGCCGGGGATGGCAAGCATGGTATCGATTGTCTCGCCCTGACCAAAATCGAGCGTAAAGACCGGACGGCCCTCGTCATCAACGCGAACGTCGCGGGCGCGGACCTCATCATCGTCAGAGACACCGGCCAGCATCACGTCGATACCAGCAGGCTGGGCGAACGTATCGCGAATGAACGGCGTAAAATCGTCCTCGCCGCCCAAAACCAGCAGCGGCAAATAGTCGCCGGCGGCGCACATGCCCTGGACAATCTCGGCTTTAGCGCGGGCGATGTTCTCGCGGCTGCCCAAAATGCCGATATGAGAGGTGCCGATCTTGCTCACGATGGCAAGGTTGGGATTGGCGGACTGGGACAGGCGCTCGATCTCGTGGAAATGGTTCATGCCCATCTCGAGCACCAGGACCTCGGTATCGGCCGGAGCGGAAAGCACCGTGAGCGGCATGCCGATCAGGTTATTGAAATTGCCCTTGGTGGCCCAGACACGATAGCGCTTGGCGAGCACAGCGGCGAGAACGTCCTTGGTCGTCGTCTTGCCGATGGAACCGGTAATGCCAACGACCAGGCAGCCAAGCTCCAGGCGATACACGTGCGCCAAACGCAGCAGAAACTCCTCGGGATCATCGGTCAGCAAGATGGCACAGCCCTTGTCCTGCGCCAGCGAGACCAGCTCGGCCTCGGGCTCACGCGTCATCACGACGGCGCCGGCACCCGACTGGACGGCACGGGAAGCAAAATCATTGCCGTCGACGTTTTCACCGGGAAAGGCGACGAAAATCGTCCCTTCCTCGACCTGGCGCGAGTCGATAACGCACCCGCGGCATACCCGATCGACTTCTCCCGTCACGGTTCGGGCCCCTGTTGCGGCCGCGAGGTTGTTGACGGCGATCTCTATCATTGCAGCTCCCCTGTAAACCTAAATAATGCTATCGGCGTATTGTATCCCAGCGCCGCGCATGCGTGGTGCAGGGCATGTGAACACCCCTCATATGGGACAACAAACCACGCCCCAAAGATTGTAACCCCCTACTTCGTGTGCGGGATACCCAGCACGTCGAGCGCGTTGGCCATAATGGACTGGAACGGCACCGCAGCGGCATCTGAGCCGCTCGGCGTTCCGTCGAGCGTGATATAGCACAGCACCTTGGGCGATTGTGCCGGTGCAAAGCCCATAAAGGACGACATGTAGTTCTCCTTGAGGTAGCCGCCGTTCTCGTCGGCACGTTCGGCCGTACCGGTCTTACCCGCCACGTCATAGCCGTCAACCGCGCCGCCAACGCCCGTTCCCTCCGACACGACCGTCTGCATGCACGATGTCACCTGGGATGCGGCGTCCTCCGAAATCGCGCGCTCGCCTTCGCCCCAGTCCTTCTCGTCGCCTTTGCTGGACTTATAGAAGTGCGGGGTCATCATCACGCCGCCGTTGGCGATGCCGCCCACGGCACGTGCGATCTCAATCGGCGAGACAGACAGCGCCTGTCCAAAGCTCATCGAGCCCAGCGTGGCGCCGTCATACTGGTCACGCTCCTTGACGATGCCCAGACTCTCGCCCGGAAAATCGACACCCGAGCTGTGACCGATGCCCCACTTGTCCACATAGGCGGCAAAGTCGTCGGCACCGATCTTGCGCCCCACCAGGACAAATCCCACGTTGGACGAACGGCGCATCATCTCGCGCACATCCATGGTCATGGCGTAGTCGCGCTTGTCGGCATCGGTGACGGTATCGTCGCCCACCTTGATGCTCGCCGGCACCTCAAACGACGTACTCGACCGCACGACGCCCAAGTCGAAGCCGGCGCCCGCCACGAGCGTCTTAAAGACCGAGCCGGGCTCGTAGGCGTCGGTGACCAGGCGCAGGTTCATATCCTCGGTCTTGGCGTTTTCCAAATTGGTCTGGTCGTAGGTCGGATACGAGCAGGCTGCCAAGATCTCGCCTGTCGTAGGATCGGTGACCAGCGCCGAGCCGTTCTTGGCCTTTGTCTTCTCGACAGCCTCTGCCAGGGCATCCTCGGCCGCACGCTGGATATTGACGTCGAGCGTCGTCACGATATCAACGCCGTCGACCGCAGCCACCTTTTTATAGGCACCGCCCGCGATATAGCTGCCGTCCCTCGCGCGCTCGCGTACGAGAGAACCGTTCGTGCCGGTCAGAAGCTTGTTGTATTGCTTTTCGAGACCCGTCAAGCCGTCGTTGTCTACATTCACTACACCCAGCACCTGCGATGCCAGATTGCCGTATGGATATACGCGCTTCATGGCCTGCTCAAAAAGCACGCCGGGCAGGTTCTTCTTCTCCAGCGCCGCAGCGTCGTCTTCGTCCACCTGGCGCTTGATATACACCCAGGTTCCATCGGACTCAACGAGCTTGCGGCAGGTCTTTTTATCGATTCCAGTTGCCTTGACCAGCGCCGACACCGTCTTGTCAACATCCTCGACAAGCTGGGGGTTCACGGCGATGTTGCGACATTCGACCGACGACGCCAGCACGTTACCGTTGCGGTCGTAGATGGTGCCACGTTTGGCATAGAGGGTCTGCGCAAGCAGGCGGCGCGCATCGGCACGCTCGCGCAGTTTATCGGCTTCGACAATTTGATAGTCGGCAAGGCGAAAGACGCCCAAGCCCAAGCCAAGCCCAATGAAGCCCATGACGGCTTTGCGGCGAGGCAGAGGCGTGCCCGTGAGCCATTCGGTCGACGAACTCTTGCGCGACCTGGTGTTATGCACTTGAGGGCCGCCCGAGCCGCGAAGTCGCGACGCCAGGTCGTTGCCACGGGACTGCCCGGCGTTGTAAGATTGCCGACCCGTTCCTTGATAACCAGAACGTCCCCGCGACGAGGGACGTCCAGAACCGCGGCCCCCATCGGAACCGCGGCGATAGTCATTTGTCATACTCAGCTACCGTCTTGCTACTGAGCGGTCGCGGTCGCGTTGGCGCCCGCGGCTGCATCCTGCGAAAAGTCAAGTGTAACGCTCTCGCTGGGCTCCACCATGCCATAAGCGCCCGCAAGGTCGCGAATACGCGTGTCGGCGCCATAGACCGAATGCATGACCTCCAGGTCGGAGCTCTCATCGGTCGCCTTTTCGAGCGTGTTGGTAAGCTCGGCGTTGCTGTTGAGCACCTGGGCCGTAACGCCGGCGAGCGCCACGCGGGCGACGCCGATCGTCATGAAGATGGCCGCAATGATGCAAAACGTTTTAAGAACGCTCATGAAAACCGGGCTTACCGCCTGGTTTGCCTGACGGCCCGCGCCCGTGTAGACATCAAAGCGCGGCGTGCGCTGCTCACGGGGAGCAACGGGGGCCTGCGGCGTCTCACGATAGGCGGGCATGGCGTTCATATCATAGGCGAGTGCTGCGCTTGAAGTGTTGTAGCCCATGATATGCCGCCTCCCATCCCGAGTACGTTGGTAGTGTGTTTAAGCTTCGTTTATGGTGCGAGCGGGAGGTCCAATATCGCGCGGTCGTGCCTACAGACGCTGCGCCACGCGGATTTTGGCTGATCTCGCCCGAGGGTTGCGCTCAACCTCATCAGGCTGGGCAACCAAGGGTTTGCGGGTGATGACCTTGAGTATCGGCACGTTGCCGCACACGCACACCGGAATCTCCGGCGGACACGTGCACCCCTGGCTCATCTCCTTAAAGTGGTTCTTTACGATACGGTCCTCGAGCGAGTGATACGAGATGACGCAGATACGTCCGCCCGGGTTGAGCCACCTGGTGGCGGCATCAAGCCCTCGTTCGAGCACATCGAGCTCGTGATTGACCTCGATGCGAATGGCCTGGAAACTTTTCTTGGCCGGGTGTCCACCATGCCGACGAGCGGCAGCCGGGATACCCGCCTTGATGATCTCGACAAATTGGCCGGTGGTTTCGATCGGTTCTTGCTCGCGGCGGCGCACGATCTCGCGCGCGATCTGCGAGGCGAACTTCTCTTCGCCGTAGACGCGTAGAATCCGGGCGAGGTCGTGTTCGTTATAGGTGTTGATGACCTCAGCTGCGTTTAAGGTGTTATTACCCGGATCCATCCGCATGTCCAATGGGGCGTCCTCGTTATACGAAAAGCCCCTGCCAGGGATATCGAGTTGCGGTGACGAAACGCCCAAATCGAACAGGAAGCCATCGACCCCGGGCACCTCGGCCGAGCAAAGCAGCTCGTCCAAGTCGCCGAAGTTGCCCTTCAGCAGCTGGTGCGGAACGCCGGGAACCTCGCGGTCCAGACGGGCGCCAGCGGCCTCGAGGGCCATGTCGTCCTGATCGACGCCGAGCAAAAGGCCCGTCTCCCCCACCTGCGCGGCCATCTTTACCGAATGGCCGGCACCGCCAAGGGTGCAATCGCAGACAACGGAGCCGCTCTTTAGCCGCAGCGACTCAAGCACTTCGCCGAGCATGACAGGTTCATGCCGATATTCTTGTGTCAAGATCCCACGCTCCATCCGTTACCCGTGCCTTGCCCTTACGAGAAGAAGAGGTCCAGCAGGGCCTCATCGTCATCGTCCTCATCGGCCGCGGCGCGATCCCAAACCTCAAGGTGGTCGTAGTTGCCCACAACCGTGACCTCGCGGTCGAGGTTCGCCTGCTTGCGGAGAGACTCGGAAAGACCGATACGACCGGCGCTGTCCACGTCCATCGACGTGGTGCGCTTGTTGATCGCCCTCATGAGCTTCTGGTCATTAATGTCACGCGGGTTAAAACCCTCGTGGCCCTCACGACCCGCGAAGAGTCCTTCGACCCACTTATCGAAGGCCTCGGCAGAGAACACGTACAGAGCATCGACATCCAGGGCTTTGAACACGCGAACGTGCTCTCCAAGCTCCTCGCGAAGGGGTGCAGGCAGGGACAGACGACCTTTTGCATCGAGATTGCGCTCGTATGCACCAGTCATTCCCATGTGCGCCCTCCCCTCGGTTACTCAGATGGCACGTACGCGGGGAACCACCCCGCCTGTCGACGTCATTAATAATATGGGGAACCGCCCCATTTTTCAACACCTTT
>DAWCEJ010000097.1:0-4737 GCA_052274955.1 Collinsella sp. | reverse complement strand
CCATGGCATCGGGTGTCATGGTGGTGGGCGTGGGGCAGGCCACTCGTCTGTTGGGCATGCTAACCCTCGATACCAAAAGCTACGTCGCCGACATTTCGTTTGGGGTCGAGACCAATACCGATGACGCGGAGGGCGAGGCCGTTCGCACGGTGGCTGTTGCCCCTGAGCTGCGCGATTCGGCATATGCCCGTGAGCGCTTGGCTGCCATGCTGGGCCCGCAGATGCAGGTGCCGCCGGCGTTTTCGGCCATCTCGGTCAACGGCGTTCGCGCCTATAAGAGTGCTCGCGAGGGCAATGCGGTTGAGTTGCCCCCGCGGCCCGTCGAGGTCTATGCCGCCGACCTGATCGCCGTGAGCGGCGAGGGCGATACGTGCGTCTGGACCGTGGCGTTTTCGGTGAGCAAGGGCACCTATATCCGCGCGCTCGCTCGCGATTTGGGTCGCGCCTGCGATAGCGCTGCGCACATTTCCGCGCTGCGCCGTACGGCCTCCGGTGTGGTTTCTATCGGCACCTGCCATGCGGTGGAGGAGCTTTCTCCCGAGTCCGCGGCCGGCTTTGCTCTGGATCCCATTGCTGCTCTGGGTGCCACGCGCGTCGATCTGCCGGGCGACCTTGCCGATGATCTGCTGTGCGGTCGACGCATTCCCGTCGAGCGCGCGCTTGCGGACTTCGATGCGTCGAAGGCGCCGTTTGCGCTGGTGCTCGATGGGGGACTCAAGGCGCTCGCTCGCATTGAGGGTGGCCGCTTTGTGATGGAGCACGTCTTTCCGCAGGCGATTGGCGGTGTTCGATGATGCTGGCGCCCCACGAGCTCGCGCGTATCTTTTTCGCGAGTGAGTCGGATGAAGCCCGTATCGTTTCTGCCGATGCATTTGATGGGTGCGCAAGTCTGGGTGCAGCGTCGATTGCTATCGGTGTGTTCGATGGCGTTCATCGTGGGCACCAGGAGCTCATCGCGGCGCTCGTTCGCGATGCACGCGCCCACGGCTGCCGCGCGGTCGTGGTCACCTTCGATCCCGATCCGGACGTCGTGGTAAGTCCTGCGCCCGCTCAAAAATTGATGACGACGGCCGACCGTCTGCATGCCCTGGCTCAAACCGGGGTCGATGCGGTGGTGGCCGTTCCCTTTACGCCCGCGGTGGCGGCGCTCGACCATGTCGGTTTTCTTGCGCTGTTGTCGCGCGTCGTCGATATTCGTTCGATTCGCGTCGGTAGCGACTTTAGGCTCGGTCGCGGCGGCGCTTCGGGCGTTGACGAGATGCGCGCCTGGGGTGCTGAGCGTGGGGCTGACGTTTACGGTCACGACCTGCTCTGCGTCGACGGGCAGACCATCTGCGCCACGCGCATCCGCCATGAGCTGGGGCAAGGCCATGTGGAGCTGGCTGCCGAGCTGCTCGGCCGTCCCTATATGCTGCGCGGTGTTGTGGCGGCAGGTCGTCATGAGGGCTCCGACATGGGCTTTCCCACGGCAAACATCCAGGTGCCCGATGGCATTCAGGTGCCTGCCGATGGCGTTTATGAGGGCCTGGTGCTGGTCGACGATACCGTGTGGCCCGCTGCTGTTAACGTCGGCCTGCCGCCGACGTATGCCGACGATGCCGCATCGGCGCATCTGGAAGCGAACTTACTTGGCTATACGGGCGACCTGTACGGCGCTTCCGTGTCGCTGGCGTTTACGCGCTGGCTGCGCCCGTCGCGCGTGTTCGATTCCCTCGACGAGTTGATTGCGACCGTTGAGGGTAACATTGACGATATCCGTCATAACTTGGGTGAGCAGGGGGTGAGCATCCGTGATTAGCGATGAGGAAAAAGATCAGGTGCGCGCTGCTTCGGACCTTGTTTCCATCGTGCAGGAAACGGTTGAGCTCAAGCCCCGTGGCCACGAGTTTTGGGGCTGCTGCCCGTTCCATGGCGAAAAGACCCCGTCGTTTCACATTATCCCCGCTACACAGGTGTGGCACTGCTTTGGCTGCGGTGAGGGCGGCGACGTCTTCACCTATATTATGAAGCGCGAGAACCTGAGTTTTCCCGAGTCGATCCGGTACTTGGCGGATCGTGCCGGCATTGAGCTACACGATACCGGTGCCCAGCGTGAGCGCGGCACCAAGCGTGCCCGTATCTACGACCTGTGCGCCGAAACCGCCCAGTTCTACCACACCATGCTCATGCGCGGCAAAGACAGCCGCCCCCGTGAGTACTTTGCCAGCCGCGGTATGGGCGGTGACGTCTGCCGTCGCTACTGCCTGGGCTTTGCTCCGGGCCGCAACATGCTGGTGTCCCACCTGTCGCAGGCGGGCTTTACCCCGCAGGAGATGATCGACGCCAACGTGGCCGTGAGCCGCGGGCGCGGACAGCTTGCGGATCGCTTTTACGACCGCGTAATGTTTCCTATCTTCGATGAGCAGGGTCACAACATCGCGTTTGGCGGGCGCATTATGGGAGATGGCCAGCCCAAGTACCTCAACACCGCCGAGACGAGCGTGTTCCATAAAAAACGAAACCTCTACGGCTTTAACTGGGCCAAGGAGTTTATCGTCGCGCAGGATACCGCCATCGTGGTGGAGGGATATACCGACTGCATTGCCTGCTGGGAGGCGGGGATCAAAAATGTTGTCGCCACGCTGGGCACGGCGCTCACGGAGCATCATGTGAAGACGCTCACCCGTTTTGCCAAGCGCATCGTCTATATGTTTGACGGCGACGCTGCCGGTCAAAAGGCCGCGCGCCGCGCGATTCAGTTTATCGAGCAGGATTCGATGGACTTACGCTGCGTGGTGCTGCCCGACGGCAACGATCCCATGGAGTTCATCACGGCGCATGGTGGCGAGGCACTGCAGGCGCGCATCGATGCGGCTGAGCCTCTCATGGACTTTGTCTACCGTTCGCTGCAGGAGTCGAGCGACATCACCACGCCGGGCGGTCGTGCCAAGGCGCTCGAGGATGCGCTGACGCTCATCTATCCGCTGCGCGACAGCTATATGATCGACACGTACTTTATCCAGATTGCCGACCTGCTTGGCTTGGATCTGGAGACGGTACGCGCGAGCTCGGGCCGCGTGTTTCGCGATGTCGCCAAGCGCGAGGATGCCGAGCGCCGCCGCGAGCAAAACTACGAGCGCCAGCGGACGCAGGCCGAGCGCTCTGGTGGCGCGGGCGGTCGTGCGTCTGGTTCGCAGGGGGCGCCCCGCGGCACTTGGGCGTCGGGCGCCACGCCGCCGGTGTCTGCGCCGGTCGAGGAGGAGCCGTACGACTACGTGCCGCTCGAGGCCTATGGCGCGGCTCCGGTCGAGGTCGTCGACGACCTACCGCCGATTGACGTGCCGGTGGGGATGGATGGCGCGGCTCCGGCTGCCGATGCCTCGGGCGCGTCGATGCCCCCGGCGGCACCGATCGTACTCACCGATCTGGAGCGTAAGTCCCTGGCGGGGGAGCGCGAGCTGCTGACGATGCTCACGAGCTACCCCGACCTGTTCCGCACGTATGCCGACCGCATCTGCTCCATCGAGTGGGTTGACCCACGTCACGAGTCCATCGCATGGGCCGTGCTGGCAACGCCGCCGGGAACCGATCCTGCAGCCTGCATGGATGCGGCGCGCTCGGTGTGCCCCGAGGCGGCAACGCTTGTCAGCGCCGGGCGCATCTCGGCAACGAGCAAGCACCCGACCGAGACAAACATTGTCTTTATGCTCGACACGCTCGAGCTCTACACCATCAAGCGCCGTATGCGTGCCGCGCAGGCAAAGCTGCGCCGGGACCATTCGCTCGACGACGAGGCACGGCGCGTGCTGACCATGCAGGCGGTGCGGGATACGCAGCGCCAGCGCGAGCTCGAGAAGTCGATCGGCGGCGTGGCAGACCCGTTCCGTTTGCTCGGTTTGGAGACCGCGGGCGCCGATCAGGCCTAGATGTTGTGGTCAACCAGCGTATTCTCGCCTATATCCAGTCTTAATTTTGGGTATAGACGTCGATGTGTGTGCTAAAGTAATGAGTCCTGTGGACTATGAAGGGAGAATCTGTGCCAAAAAAGACTGAGAGCACGGGTACTGGGCTGGAATCCTACGTTGCAAAGCTCATGGGCAACGGCTCAAGCAGGACTTCGGTAACCGAGGACGAGATTCAGGTCGCCCTGAAGGATATCGATGTTTCCGACGAGCAGCTCACCGCGGTGTATTCCGCGCTGCGCAACAGCGGCATCCAGATTATCTCCGCGAGCGGCAACGACGACGCCCCCATGGACGTCGACGATGACGATAACGATACCGATACCGACGATTTCGATGACGACGACGAGCACGATTCCGGCTCGCTCGACGATCACGAGCTCAAGATGGCCCGTCAGGCCGATGCCGAGATGGGCTCTTCCAAGAGCAAGAAGAAACGCACCGTGCGCACGTCCCGCTCGCGTTCGCGCGTGCGCGGCATCGATGCCTCCACGGTGATGCTGACCGGCGACCCGGTCCGTATGTACCTCAAGGAGATCGGTAAGGTCGACCTGCTGACCGCATCCGAAGAGGTCGACCTGGCCATGAAGATCGAGGCCGGTCTCGAGGCTACTGAGAAGCTTGAGGCTGCCGATGCCGGCGAGATTGAGCTCACCCGCGCCGAGATGCGACGCCTTACGCGTATCGAGAACGTCGGTCTTGAGGCCAAGCAGGCGCTTATTAGTGCCAACCTGCGTCTGGTCGTCTCCATCGCCAAGCGCTACGTCGGTCGCGGCATGCTGTTCCTGGACCTGAT
>DAWCEJ010000096.1:0-1620 GCA_052274955.1 Collinsella sp. | reverse complement strand
TTCGAGTGCTGTGGACAATGTTCCAACATGCTGGGATCGAACTCACTAGCCGGAATCACGCGGTACCCGTGACGCAGCAGCAGGTCGACGAAAACACCGTTGCCCGCGGTGAGCGTACCGCTAAAGGTGCCGTCGTAGATGTGACCCGCACCGCACGAGGGGCTACGGTCCTGCAGGATGCACGCGGCGATCTCTTCCGGCCCGCCCGCCTGCTCGCACATATCGAGCGCTCGTTGGGCACCCAGGCGAAATTCGCGATCGACCGAGATGCCCTCGTAGGTACGAACCTCTCCGTTCACAATCTCGGACGGCTTGCGCGGCGTGGGCAGGCCCCCAAAGACCTCAGGGCAAACCAAGAGGACCTCGGTCCCTGTACGCTCGCAGGCCTCGACCAACTCGCGATGGTAGTTGTCGAGCCCGTTATACTTGCAGCTCTCGCCCATCAAGCAGGCGCTCACCACGATCTTCATTTCCATCCCTCTCAAGCAAAACGCCCCATTTGAGAAAGCTGCTCAAATGGGGCGTCGGCGTTTACTGGCTCGGCCGCGGCTTTACTGCTGCTTGGGCATCAGCGGATTCTCACGCGTGAGGAGGTTCATGAACTCCTCGCCCGTGATGGTCTCCTTCTTGTACAGATAACGAGCCAGCTCATGGAGCTTGAACTTGTTCTCCTTGAGGATCTGCAGAGCGCGATCGTGCGCGTCCTCGATCAGCTTAGCGACAATCGCATCCACACGCTCGGCCGTACCGGGGGCGCAAGTGAGCGACGTGTCCTGGTTGAGATACGCGTTCTGCACGGTACCGAGCGCCATCATGCCAAACTCGTCAGACATACCAAAGCGAGTCACCATATTGCGGGCGAGCTTGGTGGCCTGCTCGATATCGTTGGCGGCACCGGTCGTCATCTCGCCAAAGATGAGCTCCTCGGCCGCACGGCCGCCGCAGTAGACGGCGAGCTTGTCCAAGACCTCCTGGCGCGTCGTCAGGAAGCGCTCGTCCTCCTCGACCTGCATGGTATAGCCAAGAGCGCCGCTCGTGCGCGGCACGATGGTGATCTTGGTAACCGGCGCGGAACCCTTTTGGCGGGCAGCGACGATGGCATGGCCGATCTCGTGGTAGGAAACGACCTGCTTCTCGTGGTCGGAAAGCACCGTGGACTTACGCTGTTGGCCGGCAATGACGACCTCCACCGACTCCTCGAAATCGTCCTGGGTTGCACGCTTGCGACCCTCGCGAACGGCGCGCAGGGCGCCCTCGTTGATGATATTGGCCAGGTCGGCGCCCGAGGCACCGGGCGTGGCGCGGGCAATCGCGGTCAGATCAATCGGCGGCTGGGTCTTCACGCTCTTGGCGTGGAGCTCGAGGATGTTCTTACGGCCGGTCAGATCGGGCAACTCGACGGGGATGCGACGGTCAAAACGACCGGGGCGCAGCAGCGCCGGATCGAGACTGTCGGGGCGGTTGGTGGCAGCGAGGACGACAATACCCTTGTGGTTGTCGAAGCCGTCCATCTCGGTCAACAGCTGATTGAGCGTCTGCTCGCGCTCGTCGTTGCCGCTAAAGCCGCCGCCATCGCGCTTCTTACCGATGGTATCGATCTCAACGATAAAGACGATACAC
>DAWCEJ010000095.1:0-20183 GCA_052274955.1 Collinsella sp. | reverse complement strand
CTGCACGATCACGCGCAGAGCCTGTTTCACGAGCGCCACGTCGACAGGCACGTCACAGCGCGGGTTGCTGGCAAGTGCGGTGTCGTACGCCAGCCGATACGTGTGCGCGGCATCGATCATCTGCGATTCCTCGCATACCTCGCCGACCAGTGCGGCCAGGTTGGTGTTCGCGCGCCGCAGCACGGTGCGCCCGGCATCGCCGCGCGCCAAAAACAGCAGCTGCTCCACGAGCTCTTGCATGTGCTCGCTTTCGGCTTTGAGCGAGGCGATGGACTCCGCCAGCACCTCCGGGTCGTCCTTGCCCCAACGATCGAGCATGTTTACGTAGCCCTGAATCACCGCGATGGGCGTGCGCAGTTCGTGACTCGCGTCGTTGACAAAGCGCATCTGCTGTAGCTTGGCCTCTTGCATCTGACGCAGCAGACGGTTGAGTGCGACCTCGATGCTCGCCAGGTCGGCGTCGCCAGTTGTGACGCTCGGCGAGTCGACGCTTGCTCGCTCGATGGCCTGCTCCAGCGTTTCCATCTTGCCGCCGGAGAGCTGCATGCGGCCGAGCTCGTCCACGCGCAGGGCCAGGTCGTTGAGCGGTGCCATGGCGCGGCGCACGCGGCGAGCGCCGCCGAGCATGTTGAGCACGCTGATGACCTGCCCGCCTGCAACGACAAGGTAGAGGGGCCATAGCGTGATGAGATCCTGCGCGAGGGGGAAGGTCTTGGTGGTACGCGCAAGCTCGACGGTATAGGTGAGCGTTGCCAGGTCCCAGCCGCGCGCGGGCGTCAGTGACATGCCGTGAACGGTGGCGTCGGGGATCCATCCTGCGCTAAACGTGCCGTCGGGCAGCGTCTGGTTGTATCCATAGACGAGGATCGCTGCCGCAGCAACTAGCAGCCACAGATCGAGCCAGATGTAGCTCGCCAGGCGGCGCCACATATAGCTCCAGTTGATGGCGCGGGCGATGGAGGTGACGCGTTTGGTCTCGGCGTTACGCGCGGCAGACATAGCCCACCCCGCGCACGGTCTGGATGATGCGGGCGCCGCCGGCGTCCTCGATCTTGGCGCGCAGGTGCGCGATGTGCACGTCGACGTTGTTGGTGTCGCCCACGTATTCGTAGCCCAGCGCTTCGTGCGCGATGCGCTCGCGCGTGAGCACGGTCTCGGCATGCGCCATAAGCAGGGCGAGGACATCGAACTCGCGGGCCGTGAGCGCGATGGGCGAGCCGCCGACCGTGACTTCGCGGCGGTCGGGGTCGAGCACAACCGAGTCAACGGTGAGCGCGGCGGGGGAGGGCGCGGCAGCGGTCTGGGCCGTGTCGGTTGCCGGGGACATTGTGGCGATACCGGCGGCCGTGCCGCTCGCTACGCCCGCCCCGGCCCCGGCGCCGCCAACGCCCGAAGCCGCCCGCACGGCTTCCGAGCGCTTCAGCGCCACGCGGATCCGTGCGAACAGCTCCTCGATCGCAAACGGCTTGGTCAGGTAATCGTCGGCGCCGGCGTCGAGCCCGGCAACCTTGTCCATCACGGCATCGCGCGCGGTGACCATGATCACTGGCACATCCTTGTGCTTGCGTATGCGCCGCAGCACCTCCATGCCGTTGAGCTGCGGCAACAGTACATCGAGCAGAATCAGATCGTAGTCGCGCTCCAACGCCAGGTCAACGGCGGTGCGTCCGTCGGCGGTATGCTCCACCTGGTAGCCCTCGTGCTCCAGCTCGAGTGTCACAAAGCGGGCGATTTTCTCCTCGTCCTCTACGATCAGGATTCGTGCCATGCGTGCCCCCGCCTGCGATTACTTGTCGTCGTTCAGATTTTGCTTGATGTCGTCCGCGGCGTTGGCGGCGTAATCCATCAGGTTGTTGATGCTGCCGGGCACGTCGCCGTCGCTATCGATGCGGTAGCGCATGCCAAAGAACAGGCCAAGCAGCATCAGCCATATCGTGGCGCCCACGGCAAACAGGGCGATGATGGGGATCAGAATGGGGATGTTGAGGATGATCGCGTCGCGGCGCGTGGCGATAAACTTGGTGTCCAGGCTCAGGCGGAAGAGCTTTTTGAGGTACTCCCACACGGTGTCCATCTTCTTGGAGAAATCGGTCTTTTCGCTCGACTTTTCGTAGGCGGCCTGCGCAGCGACCATCTCGGCCGAGGGCTCGTCGACTGGCGCAGACTCGGTGGCGGCGTGCGCCGACGTGGTCTGGGTCTTGCCCTGCGACTCGAGCCAAATGATGGCGTCCAGAACGTTGCCGTCGGCGGCGTCGAGCGCGGCCTTGGCGTCGGTATAGCTCACGTTGCACTTGGTGCGGATAGTTTCAACTTTTTCGAGGTCGTCCATGACCTGTCCTTTCGTTCGATGGGCGCGACGCCAGGCGATCTGCCCGGGCGCGAGCGTTGCGTTCGGCGGCCTGCGTTGCGCGGCGCCGCCCCGCCCTTGGTCGAACTCTATAGTGCAGGTTATAGATTAAGCGATTCTTGAGCCAAGATTAATGTTGGATGAGTTTTTGGGTGGCAGTGGGAAAAGTATTAGACCTCGATAGCGGGAGATGGGGTGCCGATGACAAGCCGGCGGCAGAAATGGGATAAGCAAGGCGAACGGATCATATGGATTAAAATCGCGTTGCAAAAGTATGAGTTTCACACACGGCAGCCATGGAAGGACCTTAATATTACTTAGGCATGCGGCATTTGACGCCAGTCCTAATTGAAAGGCCAAGGGTAAATGGCTCCATGGGCAAGTGATTCTGTTTGCTAATGACCGAAAGCACCAATCCGTCATGTTGATTAAGGTTTCTGTTTGCTTGCATGGTTCGCTAGCTGCTAAAAGGTTGACCGATTGACTGTTTATGGCATCGTTAGTCGTCGGTGTTTTATAACAATAATTTAAAATAGCTGCAGTGGCTGAATGAATATAGAGAAAGGACTATCAATGGAGTGCAACTGGATTTACTTCCCATTAAACGGTCGTCCGCCGCAGCCGTTAATGGACGTTGTAAAAGCTGTAGATAAAAATATTGAGCAGATTCGTTCTGATAAAAACAGTGAGCACAGCGATAGCGTGCTCCGAATTTTGGCGTTCGATTTGGAGCAATTTGGTTTCAATGTTGAGGTGGGGAAAAAGAAAAACGAGAAACTATCGATGCCAGTGTTGTATGGGGAGAAAGGCTTAATTGATAAAGCTTTTGAGGTCGATGCCGTCCATAGGGACACTAACACGATAGTGGAGATTGAGGCCGGGCGCGCTGTCGCGAACAACCAGTTTCTGAAGGATTTTTTTGAAGCGTGCATGATACAGGATGCAGCATATCTTTGTGTAGTCGTTCGTAATGTGTACAAGAGTGGTGACAACTCAAGCAGAGACTACGAAAAGGTCGTAACTTTTTTCAAAACATTGTATGCAAGCGGGCGCATGCCTGTTCCGTTAAAAGGCATTATGGTTATCGGGTACTAACTGCAGTGGTTCTTTCGGTTTTGGAATAGTTCCGCGTGTAACTATTTGTGTGTCGGGTACATGGTGACTTGGGCAGCGGCTCGGACTCAGCGGATGCGAACAGCATGTATGCGGCAAGGTTTTCAAATTGTTTTAGAGGAAAACCTCTGCTGCTCAGTCAGCATTCGGCACCCTTCCCAACGCACGTATGATTAGCTTTTGAGATCGCTTCTGCTCTCTAATGGCGGCCGCAAGAGCCCTTCGACGTTCGATTTTGGCTTGCAGCTCATCAACCTTTGTAGCGGGTACATAGTCACTTTTGACCTCGTCGCCGACTCGATAGTTGAGATAGCAGTATTCGTGGCCCTTTATGTTTCGCATGCGGATGCTGCCCTTTGGAAGGAGACTGATTTCCTGCTCCATGAGGCCCAAGAGGCGGCTCGAGCGTGCATATTCCTCTTCTAGGACATCTTCTAAGACGGACATGGAGCCTCCTTTCCGAGTAGTTACCCTACATTCTATCAAATCCATTAAATTGTAGGGTAACTCAAGCATGTCCGCACGACATGTGACACTTACCCTGCCGCCCTGCTCTGCCGCGGCGGCATGTACCCAAACAACGGTCCTCTAAAGAGTTCGATATCGATGAGTGATAACACCAAGCATCTCGCAAAGAAGTGCGTCAAGAACGCGGGGCCGTGCCTCGTGCTGTGCCTTGCCGGCGCAACGGTCGCGCTGCTGGCTGTTCTGGGGCCGTTTGATGTGCTCCGAAGTGCCAGTTCTCTGCATGTTTGCATGGCTCTTGCCGGCGCCATGATGACCGGCGGCGTGCTCGATCTGATCTTTTGGGTGTTTGACCCGTTTGGATGGAAGAGCGAGGGGTAGGTCCCAAAGGATGGAAGGGCTGGAACGGTTGACTTAGTGATCGTGCAGAATGTGGGCTAGCGACTTACAAGGAAGTGGTGATCCGATGACGGTCTATGTGACGGGCGATATTCACGGCGGCCTCGACATGCAAAAGCTGCGCGATTGGGATCTTGGGGAAAGCCTGACGAGCGACGGCTATCTCATCATTGCCGGCGACTTTGGCTTTCCGTGGGATTTCTCTGCCGAGGAGTGCGCCGACATCGCTTGGCTGGAGTCGCGCCCCTATACCGTGCTGTTCGTCGACGGCAACCACGAACGTTTCGACCACTGGGCGGAGCGACCCATGGAGTTGTGGCACGGCGGACTGACACAGCGCCTGTCGGACACCTCGCCCATACGGCGCCTGACGCGCGGCGAGGTTTTTGAACTCGACGGCTCAACGGTCTTTACCATGGGCGGCGCCACGAGCGTGGACAAGGAATACCGCACTCCGTATTCCAGTTGGTGGCCGCAGGAGTTGCCGGACGAGCGCAACTTTGAGGAGGCACGGACAAAGCTCGACAGCGTGGGCTGGAAGGTCGACTACGTGGTCACCCACACCTGCTCTACGCGCATGCTTTCGCCCACGCTCTATCCGGCGCCCGGCTGGAATTGCCCCGCCGTTGATCGGCTTACGGCGTTTTTCGATGAGCTGGAGGACCGCTTGGACTACAAGCGCTGGTACTACGGGCATTTTCATCGGGATGCCAACCCGGCCGAGCGCCATACCGTGCTCTACGACTGCATCGTTCGCCTGGGCGACGAACTCCAGCCCTGGGATGTTGCGTAGGGGTGGGGTGCCTGATTACTCAGCCGTTACGGTGATGTTCTCCCTGTGCTTGCGGATAACATCCCAGCTAAAATGCTCGACCAGCTGCTCGGCAGAGCGCGGCGTGGTGTCCGGCGCGATGCCCGTTTGCCCGGCGAGCCAGCCCAGCAGCGCTTCGGGCGTGCCAAAGCGGGCGCGGAGTTCGCCCAGGTCCAGATCACGGTCTCGTTTGGAAAGGCGGCGGCCGTCCGGTGCCATGAGCAGCGGAATATGTGCGTAGTGCGGCGTGGGCAGTCCCAACAGGTGCTGCAGATAGATCTGGCGCGGCGTGGACCCCAGCAGGTCGCATCCGCGCACGACCTCGGTGACGCCCATGGCAGCGTCGTCGACCACCACGGCTAGCTGATAGGCAAACACGCCGTCGCTGCGGCGCACCAAAAAGTCGCCGCACTCGGTGGCGAGCGCCTCGCATTGGGCCCCGTACGTGCGGTCCACAAATTCGATCACGTCGTCTGCGAGGTCGTCGACGGTGGGCACGCACAGACGTGTGGCCGGGGCGCGCAGGGCGCTGCGGCGGGCCACCTCCTCGGCCGAAAGAGTTCGGCAGGCGCCACGGTAGATGGGCGTGCCGTCGCTCGCGTGCGGTGCGCTCGCGGCGTGGAGCTCGGCGCGTGTGCAAAAGCAGGGATAGGTGAGGCCGGCGTCTTTCAGCCGGCGCAAGGCGCTCTCGTACAGGTCTAGGCGGTCGTGCTGGTAGTAGGGGCCTTCGTCCCACTCCAGCCCCAGCCAGGCCAGGTCGTCAATCAATTGGGCGGCAAGTTCCGGGCGCTTGCAGCGATCGTCCAGGTCCTCAATGCGTAACACGATGCTGCCGCCCTGGCTGCGGGCCGAAAGCCATGCGCACAGGCAGCTGAACACGTTGCCCAGGTGCATACGGCCCGAGGGCGACGGGGCGAAGCGCCCCACGACGGGCGCGGGAGCGGCCGGCGTCGTTGGCGCGTCGGCGGCGGTTGTTGCTATGTTGCGTGCGTTGATGTCCATGCGGACGAGTATAGCGCGGGGCGCGGTGGGGGAGACGCTGCCGTGGCCTGCAAGTTGCTGAGGCCACACGTTGCGCGTGCCGGACCACCGGCTCGGCGCCTTAATCGTCGTCAATCAATCTAGCCCTCAAACGACAGAAACCCCGGCAGCTCTTCGCAACTGCCGGGGTTTCCGCGGAAAAGGGGGACATGATCCTCAAGCGGACGGCAAAGGGGCAAACCGTTTTCGCTCAACTGCTTTATGCCCCTCAACTGGCGGCTCAATCAGCGCATGCCGCGCCCACACAAAGCCGCTACACCTGTGATGGAGCTATGAAGTGGTATCTATTGCCGGAGCGGGCTATGCCAAGGAGTGTCCCAGATTGCCGGCAGATAAGGAACGTCCCCAGGTGCCGGCGGCGGGCGTGACTTTTGTCCCGTTTTGACGCTCCGCTGACCTAGATGTTCGTCACATGAACTCGCAAACGTGGGACAATGGCGTTACTGGTATCACAGACAAAGGATGTGCCTATGAACACCCTCGCCGCCAAAGTCAGCCGGCAGCGCCGCCTGTTTGCGCGATTCGCTTCCGTCTGCGCGCTCGTTGCGCTTGCGTTGTTGCTGCTGCCTGCCGCCGCGCACGCCGACGGCTACTCCATGACCCAAACCTATATCGGTGCCACGGTCGAGGCCGATGGATCGCTGACCGTTGTCGAGGGACGCCAGTTTGATTTCGACGACGACATCAACGGCGTGTTTTGGGAGATCAATACGGGCACCAACCAGCAGGGCGGCACGGCGGGCGTTGACGTGCTGAGTGTCGAGGAAGAGGACACCGCGTTTAACAAAGTCGATAGCGCGAACAAGGGCGATTCTGGCGTCTATACGGTCGAGCAGGCCGGTGACGGCGTAAGGATTAAGGTGTTCAGCCCCCACGAGAGCGGCGACAGCGCGATCTATTACGTGAGCTACACCATGACCGGTGCGGTTATGAACTGGGCCGATACCGCCGAGCTCTACTGGAAGTTCGTGGGCGACGGCTGGTCTGCGGATTCCGATGACGTCGAGATGGAAGTGTGCTTCGCAAATGCCGCTGCCGGGACGGCGGCCGTCAAGGGCGATAACTTCCGCGCATGGGGCCACGGCCCACTGACGGGCGACGTGTCGCTCGATGCGGACGAGCCCATGGTCACCTATACCATTCCCTGCGTGCATGAGGGCGAATTCGCCGAGGCACGCATCGCCTTCCCCAGCGACTGGGTGCCGCAGCTTGCCGTCTCGGGCGAAAAGCGCATGTCGACGATCCTGAGCGAAGAGAAGGAATGGGCCGACGAGGCCAACGCTCGCCGTGAGCACGCGCGTGCGGTTGCCGGCGCGATTGCCGTGGTGTGTGTTGTCGTGGCGGTTGCCTATACCGGTGTGATCGTGATGCTTAAGCTGCGCAGGCCCAAGCCCAAGCCGCTCTTCCAGGACGAGTACTTCCGCGATGTGCCCTCGGCCGACCATCCCGCTGTGCTTGCAGCTCTCATGAGCTGGAACGACGTGCCCGATCAGGCATATATCGCCACGCTTATGAAGCTTACCGACGACCGCGTGATCAAGCTGGAAGAAGCGACCGAGACCAAGAAGAAGGGTCTGCTCCGTCGCGAAAAAGAGGAGCAGACGTATCGCATCACAGTGACCGACGAGGCCTGGAAGGCTGCCAAGAAGGACGGCATCGATCGCGATGTGCTCAAGGTCTTCTTCGCCGGCGTTAAGCCCGATAAGGACGGAGTCCGTTCGCGCACGTTTAGCGAGCTGGAGGAGTACGCTAGCGAGCGCACCACATCTGTTGGCGACAAGCTCGAGGACTATCAGAGCACGGTTAAGGGCAAGCTGGAGGCGCGCGAGCTTATCGCCTCGGACGGCACCATCGCCCTGGTTGCCGGCTTGGTTCTCGGCATCATTATTGTCTGTGGCATTTTGGGCTCTCTGTTCTATGCCGACTTTGCGGATGCCAATGTCGGTGCCGCTATGATCTCGATCCCCGTCACGATCGTGGGCTTTGTCCTGAGCTGCACCTTCCGTCGCTACACGCCGGAGGGCGCCGAGGTGGCGGCTCGCTGCAAGGCGCTCAAGCATTGGCTTGAGGACTTTACGCGCCTGAAGGAGGCCATTCCCAGCGACCTGATCTTGTGGAACAAACTGCTGGTGATGGGCGTTGCCCTGGGCGTTTCGAAAGAAGTGCTGCGACAGCTGGCCGAGGCCGTGCCAGCGGACCTGCGCAACAGCGACGATTTCTACGACAACTACCCCTGCTACTGGTGGTATTACCATCACTACGGCAACGAGTCCCCGCTCGATTCGTTCAACGATGTGTACCACGAGACCATCCGCGAGCTGGCTTCGAGTTCCGATAGCTCGAGCGGCGGCAGCGGCGGCGGCTTTTCCGGTGGCGGCGGTGGCGGCGTCGGCGGAGGCGGCGGCGGAACGTTCTAGCGAGCGCTTGCTTTGGGGTGGATCTTTCTGGGCGGTTGCCAGGGAAGATTCATCCCATTTTTGTGCATCGAAACGGGTCAAACTTTCCGCTGAGGACCTTCGCGCAAGGGGCAGTGGACAAAAAATGCCAAATATGAGTACTGTTGCTGCGTTGGTCACATATGTTTGCACATAATAATGGCTCCTAATGAGAGTACTTCTCGTTAGGAGCCCATTTTATTGAACATTTGGGGAGCTACGTCAGCTCGTGCAGCTGGTCGTCATGCCTGCAAGCATCAAAAATGCCCCAAATCGCTGCTACTAAAAAGGTAACAGTACTCATATTTGGTGTTTTTTGACCAGGGCTATCTACAAACCTCCTAGGCCACTCATTGGGGACAGACTTAAATGACTAGTTGTTGGGGATCAGTCATTGGGGACGTTCTTAAATGACCAGGTGTGGCTGCTTGGGCTAGGCTGTTAGGTCGAGTTCGTAGAGAAAGCTTTCACGCGGCATGTCGTGACGACGCTCTTCGCGGTTGGCGCGGTGCGTGGCCGTGCGCTTAAAGCCGTGCAGCTCGTAGAACTTCCACGAGCAGTTGGAGTCGGTGTACAGGTGCGCCCTTGTCGCCCCGCGCGAGGAAAGGTACGAGACAGCGGCATCGAGCAACACCGAGCCAACGCCCAGGCCATGGACATCGGGATCGACGGCGAGCAGCGTGACTTCGTTGTCGTGCGGCAATGGGCTGCTCTCGAGCAGGCGGTTGTTGGTTCGGATGGTTGCGCGCACAAACGAGAGATACTCGGCGCACGACTCGGGTTCTAGCTCACGCATCTGCGACAGCAGTGTACGCTCAGTATCCATCCAATGTTCCCTGACGGCGGTGCCGGAACTCTGTCCCGCACGCGCAAGCGAAATGCCGCGCGCCTCGCCATCTATAACTGCAACCTGCGAAAACGTTGAGGAAGAAAGGCGATAGGCGAGGTCGCACGCGGCTTCGAGGCGGTTGTACTCATCGTTATCCGAGTTGTTGTGCCAAAGCTGCTGCAAGATCAGCGCGATGGCGTCGAAATCTTCGGTATCAAACGGTCGGTAGAGAACCCGCGAGACCATGGTGCCTCTTTCTATTGCGGATACATATCGAGCACAGTTCTACCACGCCATTGGCATCTAATTATGGTGCCCCTGTGTTCCATGAACTCACCGTGCCCGGTGCCGTGCCCATCTCCTCTGCTCGCAAACTTTTTCTGCACATGCGCCCGTTGCGGGGTGCATCGATGTGCTTGATGCGCTACATTGAATCAGTATTTTCAATGCCGCTGCGCGAGCGCTGCAGATCGACGTATCACCGACTCACAGAGCACGGCGGCGTACCAGACAGGAGGACTGCATGGGATCTGATGTGAAGATCGCACGCGCGTTGATCTCGGTTACCGATAAAACGGGTGTCGTCGATTTCGCACGGACGCTGGTCGATGACTTTGGCGTCGAGATCATCTCTACGGGCGGCACGGCTCGTGCCATCGAGGACGCGGGCGTTCCCGTAACCCCCATCGAGGAGTTCACGGGCTATCCCGAGATGATGGACGGCCGCGTTAAGACCCTGCACCCCAAGGTTCACGGCGCGCTGCTGGCCCGCCGCGATTCTGAGCAGCACATGCAGGAGGCCGCTCAGCACGGCATTAAGCTGATCGACCTGGTCGTCGTCAACCTGTACGAGTTCGAGAAGACCGTCGCCAACCCCGAGGTCACCTTTGCGGATGCCATTGAGCACATCGACATCGGTGGCCCCTCCATGTTGCGCTCTGCCGCCAAGAACGCCGTGAGCGTTACCGTTATCTCCGACCCGGCTGACTACGACGCCGTCCTGGCCGAGATGCACGAGACTGGCGGCTGCACCACGCTTGCCACCCGTCGTCGCCTGCAGGTGAAGGTCTACCAGACTACCGCCGCCTACGATACGGCTATCTCCCGTTGGCTTGCCGCCCAGGCAAGCGACGTGGCGGACACC
Organism: Collinsella sp.; assembly: GCA_052274955.1. Lineage (GTDB taxonomy): Bacteria > Actinomycetota > Coriobacteriia > Coriobacteriales > Coriobacteriaceae > Collinsella. The sequence continues at coordinate 9,599 of DAWCEJ010000095.1, read as the reverse complement.
TCTGCCAAGCTCGAGATTTCGCTGGAAAAGGTCGACGACCTGCGCTATGGCGAGAACCCACAGCAGAAGGCCACGGTCTATCGTTTTGCCGAGGGCTGCGAGAACACCGCGAGCTCGCAGTTCCCGCTCGTGGGCTCCGAGCAGATCCAGGGCAAGCCGCTCAGCTACAACAACTATCTGGATGCCGACGCCGCTTGGAACCTGGTCCGCGAGTTCGACGAGCCGGCCTGCGTGATCCTCAAGCATCAGAACCCCTGCGGTTCCGCCGTTGCCGAGGACATCACGGCCGCCTACGACCGCGCCTTCGCCTGCGATCCCAAGAGCGCCTTCGGCGGCATCATCGCCTGCAACCGCGAGGTTCCCTTTGAGCTGGTTGAGCACTTTGCCGATCAGAACAAGCAGTTCGTCGAGGTCATCATCGCCCCGAGCTACACCGATGAGGCGCTCGAGCGCATGGCCAAGCGCCCCAACCTGCGCGTGCTGGCTACCGGCGGCGTGGACCACGGTGCCCAGGTGGAGCTGCGCTCCATCGACGGCGGCATGCTGGTGCAGGAGGTCGACCACGTGACCGAGGACCCCGCGACCTTTACGTTCCCCACCGACCGCAAGCCCACCGACGCTGAGATGGCCGAGCTTGAGTTTGCTTGGAAGGTCTGCAAGGGCGTCAAGTCCAATGCCATCCTGGTCTCCAAGGGCAAGGCCGGCATTGGCATGGGCCCGGGTCAGCCCAATCGCGTTGACTCCGCGCTGCTGGCCTGTGAGCGCGCCGAGGACTTCTGCGAGCGCGAAGGCGTGGAGAAGGGCGGCTTTGCCTGCGCAAGCGACGCGTTCTTCCCGTTCCGCGACAACGTCGACGTGCTTGCCGCACACGGCGTGACCTGCATCATCCAGCCCGGTGGCTCCAAGCGCGACGACGAGAGCATCCAGGCCTGCAACGAGCATGGTATTGCGATGGTCTTCACCGGAGCCAGGCATTTTAGGCACTAAGTTCCGCCCTGGGACAAAATAATCTCTGCAAAAGACGGCTGCTCCGTTTGGAGGGCCGTCTTTTTGGTATAAGAGGACGGAATGACTAACACGAAAGGTATGACCATGCCCCAGATTGATGATGCCGAGCTGTTTGGCAATGCCGAGGATCAGCGTGCGTACGAGGACTTTTGCGCCAATCAGGAGGCGGTCGAGAAGTTCACGCTCGACAAGCCCGCGCTTGTCTGCCGTTGGCGCATGTCCAATAAAAAGGTGCCCATGCTCAACCGCCACATCCGTGCACTGTCCGAGCGTCTGGTGCAGGGCGAGCCGCTTACCCATAACATGCTCAGCTGGGCCAAGCAGCACGTTGAGTGGTCGCTAGCCGAGGGCGACTATACTGCGCACGACGGCGTGCTCATGCTGGTGATCGACATCAACGGCAACGCCGCCATGACAGTGGGGGAGTACGAGCCGCTCGCCGATACGTCAGCCAAGGCGCTGCGTGCCCGCTCTGCCGAGGCCCGTTCCGAGGCCGACGAAACCGGCGTGGCGCCCGAGCTGCTTGCTGCCGTCAACGACGGCGAGCTGGCCTTTGTGGCGCCGGCGGACGAGTGCCTGTGCGGCACGGCGACGCTCATCGAACAGCTGGCCCAGACCAAGGACATCCCGGTCGCGCGCGTAGACATCCCCGCTCAGCTCAAGGGCGCGCTGTTCCTGGTGAGCGACGAGCACGGCGTGGTCCCCGCCGACGATACCGATGCCGCCGAGGCGGACGCCGCCACGGTCGCCTTCTTCGCCGACGGCTACGAAAAGCTCCGCGCCCGTCGCTAAATGATTATTCTGGGACGGGGATTAAAGAATCATTTTGGTCCCCGCCACCGCTGCGAGTGTGAGGCGGACAAAACGCCCCCGCCCGCGAACAGTTCTGTCACCTTGGCACCGCGCGCGGTGCACACCTGCAGTTTCGCAGCCATAATGGTGGCAAGACAACCAAGAGGGGAGCGGAATCCATGGCGCTAATCTATATCGTTGAGGACGACGAGCCCATTCGTCGCGAGCTTGCCGATATCCTTGCCCGTGCCGGTTTTGAGGTCGAGGCCTGCGAATCGTTCGAGCATGTCTCGCGCGATATTCTCGCCGCCGCGCCCGACCTGGTGCTGCTCGACCTCACGCTTCCCGTCAAGGACGGCCAGCATATCTGCCACGAGGTTCGCCGCGAATCCGAGGTCCCCATCATCGTCCTCACCTCGCGCACGACCGAGATCGACGAGGTCATGGCCATGACGCTCGGCGCGGACGACTTTGTTCCCAAGCCCTATAGCGCGCGCGTGCTCGTGGCGCGCATCAACGCACTGCTGCGTCGCACCGCGGCGTCAGGCGAGCGCAGCACGCTCGTCCACAAGGGGCTGGAGCTCGACCTCGCCCGCTCTATGGTCACCAACACGGCGACCGGCGACAGCACCGAGCTCACCAAAAATGAGCTGCGCATTCTCTCGCTGCTTCTGAGCCGCGCGGGCAAGATCGTTTCGCGCTCGGCCATCATGCAGGACCTGTGGGACTCCGACGCCTTCGTGGACGACAATACGCTCACCGTCAACATCAACCGCCTGCGCACCACGCTCGAAAAAATCGGCATCAAGGGGTATTTGACGACGCATCGCGGCCAAGGCTATTCGGTCTAGGGGCCGGCTATGTCGTTTGGCAAGTTCTTTAAAGATGCGCTGCTTCCCGTCGCCGTGTGGACGTGCGGCGTGCTGCTGAGCTGCTTTGTGCTGACGGTCGCCGGCGCACCCGTTTCTATCGTGGTCGTGGCGGTTGGCGTGTCCTTTATCTTCGGTATGCTCGGCATCGTGATCGAGTACGCTCGCCGTCGCCGTTTTCTGCGTCAGTTGGAGCGCGCGGCAGAGGAGCTCGAGAGTCCCGCATGGGTGCAGGAGATGGTGCAATGCCCAACCTATGCCGAGGGCGAGCTCGAGTACGAGGTCCTGTGCCGGGTGGGCAAAGCCGCCTGCGACGAGGTTGCCGAGGGCCGGCGTCAGACCGAAGACTATCGCGACTATATCGAGAGCTGGGTCCACGAGGCCAAGCTGCCCCTGGCGGCGGCTCACCTGATTCTGGAAAACCTCGACGGCGGCGCAGATGACCCAACACGTGTCGATGACCTGGGTCGCGAGTTGGCTCGCGTGGAACGCTATATCGACCAGGCGCTGTACTACGCGCGCTCGGAAGTCGTGGAGCGCGACTACCTGATTCGCCGCTGGGACCTTAAGACCTTGGTGACGGGTGCGATTAAGGCCAACGCGCGCGAGCTCATTGCGGCGCACGTGGCTCCGGTGTGCGAGAACCTCGACTTCGAGGTCTTTACCGACGAGAAGTGGCTCGAGTTTATTCTAGGCCAGCTTATTCAGAACAGCATCAAATATGCGCGCGAGGACGGCGCAAAGATCGTGTTTTCGGGCGCGTTGCTGGACGAGGGCCTGGCGAGCGAGCGCATCGAGCTCACCGTTGCGGACAACGGCTGCGGCGTGTGTGCGGCAGACCTGCCACGCGTGTTCGAGAAGGGCTTTACCGGCGACAACGGCCGCACCACCAAGCGCGCAACGGGCATCGGCCTCTACCTGGTGGCGCGCCTATGCTCCAAGATGGGCATCGACGTCACGGCGGCATCCGACTCCGGCGAAGGCTTCGTCGTAACATTCGCGTTTTCAACGAATAAGTTTCAATATTTCGAGTAACGCACGCGGCAGACGCCTACCCAAACAAAACGTGCCGCCCCAACCGGGGCGGCACGCTATTTTTCTATCAGCCAACTCGTTGAAGTAAGGCTGCGAAGGCCGCGAGGCCGGGAGGGGTTTCCTAAGGGCACATCCCGCAGCCGCAACGCGGCGAGGACGTGCCCGTGGAAACCCCGCAGGCCCCGCGGCCGGTGGGAGCAACGCTACTTCACGACCAAAATGTCGCAGTCCGTATTGCGCAGCAGGAACGTCGAAATCGAACCCAGGAGCGCGTACTTGATCGAGGACAGGCCGCGGGCGCCGCAGAGCACCAGGTCGGGCTTGACCACGTCGAGCATCTCGTCTTTGAGCGTCTCACGAATACGGCCGGCGCGAATCATGACCTCGACCTCGGGAATATCGGGATTGGCCTTGGCCTCTTCGAGCTGCTTGGCGATGGAGTTCTTAAATGCCTCCTCTAGGCCGTTGACCAGATCGACCGGATAGGAACCGGCGCTCTCGAGCGCCGTGGAATCGATAACGTGGCCGATGATTAGCTTGGCGCCGTTGTTCGCGGCGACCTTGATGGCGCGTGCGAGCACAAAATCCTGCTGTTCAGTACCGTCGAGTGAAACAAATACCTTGGTGTAGCCCTCGTTCATGGTTTCCTCCTTGGTCTATCGCACGGGCGCGGGGCTCGTGCATCGGGCGGGCGCGGGCGCGTTGGCCGCCGGACACTTTATCTTGTTGCAGTTATACCCAAGGATTTGGGTTTGACCGCTCGCAATTCTGTGAACGGGCGAGTTTTTTGGTAAGGGTAGGCGCAGGCGCGCCGCCAACGGTTGATAATGGGACATCGCCCGCACCGTCCGCAGAACAATATCGGCGGGTGTCTAACGAGGGGGTCCCTTTGGATATCATCGAGCTTTTAAAATCTGCCTTCATGGGCCTGGTCGAGGGCATCACCGAATGGCTGCCCGTTTCGTCGACCGGTCACATGATCTTGGTGGACGAGTTCGTCAAGATGAACGTGAGCGAGACGTTCTGGAACATGTTCCTGGTCGTGATTCAGCTTGGCGCCATTTTGGCCGTCTGTGTGCTGTTCTTCCATGAGCTCAATCCGTTCTCGCCCAGCAAGGGCAAGGAGGGCCGTCACGACACCTGGGTGCTGTGGGGCAAGATTGTGCTCGGTTGCATTCCTGCGGCGGCGATCGGCCTGCCGCTCAACGACTGGATGGAGGAGCATTTCTACAATGCTCCCGTCGTGGCGCTGGCGCTCATTGTGTACGGCGTGCTGTTTATCGTGATCGAGAACTGGCGCGCAAACAAGCGCGAGGAAATGGCCGTTGCCGGTTCGTTTGGTTCGCGTGCTGTGGTGTCGGGTGGACGTCCCGCCGGTGCGCATTTTGCGGCGCCCGCCACGGCTACCGCTGAGGATGAGGACGATGACGAGAATCTGGACTTTGGTTCCATCGCCACGCTCGAGGATCTAAGCTGGAAGACTGCGCTGGGTATCGGCTGCTTCCAGGTGCTTTCGCTGGTGCCTGGTACGTCTCGCTCCGGTTCTACCATCATCGGCGGCCTGCTTTTGGGCTGCACGCGCTCGGTGGCGTCTAAGTTTACGTTCTTCCTGGCTATTCCCGTTATGTTTGGCGCGAGTGCGCTCAAGCTGGTCAAGTACTTCATCAAGGGCGGCACGTTCGGCACCAACGAGATCGCCATCTTGGGCGTGGGCTGCGTTGTGGCCTTTGTGGTTTCGCTCATCGCCATCAAGTGGCTCATGGGCTTCGTCCGCCGTCACGACTTCAAGTGCTTCGGCGTCTACCGCATCATCCTGGGCATCGTAGTGCTCGCATACTTCTTCGTTCTGGAGCCCATGCTCGGCCTGTAACTTGGTTGACGCTGCGCGGCGGCCAGAGCGACAACTTGTCATTCAAAGAGGGCGGCATGACCAAAAGGTCTATGCTGCCCTCTTTTTTGGGCGATGGGGCGGGCCTGACGGTGGCGCACGGAGTCGTGGTGTGATTTGCGTCGGTGTCCGCGCGGCTCGGTATACTGGTACGGCTCAAACTATGGCGCTGCCCGCAGGCGCGCCGTCCGTCAGATGAGGAGTCGCCCATGGCCCAGCCCTTGCCCTGGGAAAAGAACGCCGCGGTACCCGTGCCGCCTGCGCCGGAACCCGTGCCGCTCGATGCATACACCGCCCCCGCTGCGCCGGAGCCCGAGCTCGTTCCGCTCGACATCTACGACGCTTCCGCGCCGGCGCCCAAACCTGCCAAGCCGCTCGTCGACATCGACAGCCTTAATCCCGCCCAGCGCGAGGCGGTCCTGACCACCGAGGGCCCGCTGCTGGTCCTTGCCGGTGCTGGCTCGGGCAAGACCCGCGTCCTGACCTTCCGCATCGCTCATATGCTCGGCGACCTGGGTGTTAAGCCTTGGCAGGTTCTTGCCATTACGTTTACTAACAAGGCCGCTGCCGAGATGCGCGAGCGTCTGGCGGCACTCATTCCCAGCGGCACCCGTGGCATGTGGGTGTGCACCTTCCATGCCATGTGCGTGCGCATGCTGCGCGAGGACGCCGACCTGCTGGGCTACACCGGCCAGTTCACCATCTACGATGACGATGACTCAAAGCGCATGGTGCGCGACATTATGCAGGCGCTCGGCATTGAGCAAAAGCAGTTCCCCATCAACATGATCCGCAGCAAGATCAGCTCTGCTAAAAACGCCATGATCGGGCCCGAGGACATGCTCAAGAGCGCCGATAGCCCCAACGACAAAAAGGCCGCGCAAGTCTACCTGGAGCTGGAGCGCCGCCTGCGCGCCGCCAACGCGATGGACTTCGACGACCTGCTCGTGCGCACGCTCGAGCTACTGCGCACCCGCCCCGAGGTGCTCGACAAGTACCAAGAGCGCTTCCGCTACATTAGCGTCGACGAGTATCAGGACACCAACCACGTCCAGTACGAGATCGCCAACCTGCTGGCCGCCAAGTACCAAAACCTCATGGTTGTGGGCGACGACGACCAGTCCATTTATAGCTGGCGTGGCGCCGACATCACCAATATCCTGGACTTTGAGAAGGACTTTAAAAACTGCAAGACCGTCAAGCTGGAGCAGAACTATCGCTCCACGGGTCACATCCTGAGCGCCGCCAATGCCGTTGTTCGCCACAACTCGCAGCGCAAGGACAAGCGCCTGTTTACGGCCGAGGGCGATGGCGAGAAGATCCAGGCCTTCCAGGCAAGCGATGAGCGCGACGAGGGCCGCTGGATTGCCGGCGAGATCGAGAAGCTACACGCCAAGGGCACGAGTTACGACGACATCGCCGTGTTCTACCGCACCAACGCCCAGTCGCGTATTCTCGAAGATATGTTCCTGCGCGCGGGCGTGCCCTACAAGATCGTGGGCGGCACGCGATTCTTCGACCGTGCCGAGATCCGCGACGTCATGGCCTACCTCAAGATGATCGTGAACCCGGCCGACGAGATGAGCGTCAAGCGTGTCATCAACACGCCGCGCCGCGGCATCGGCTCCACCTCGATCCAAAAGATTGAGCAGCTGGCGCGCGACAATCGTTGCTCGTTCTTCCAGGCTTGCGAGATCGCGTGCGCCGAGACCGGTATGTTTAGCGCCAAGGTGCGCAATGGCCTGTCGAGCTTTGTGTCGCTGGTGCGCGAGGGTCGCCGCATGAGCGGCGAGCTCAAGGACGTCGTCGAGATGATTGTCGATAAGACGGGTCTGCTGCAGGCGTTTCGCGCCGAGGGCACCATGGAGTCCGAGAGCCGCGCCGAGAACATCCAGGAATTCCTGGGCGTCGCCGCCGAATTTGAGGAGACGCACGAGGATATCGAGGGTACGCTCGAGAGCTTGGAAGAGCTGCGCGCGGCCGGTGTTGCCGACGTGCCTGCCGGCGCCGAGTCCGAGCCCGTCGTGGTGAGTGCGCCCGCGCCCGAGCCGGGACCGTCCGCTCCGGCATCCTCGTTTGAGGCACTCGTCGGCGCGCGCGATGCCGCAGGTTCCAATCCGCTCGATAACCTAGCCGCCCCGGCGCTCTCGCCGCAGGATGCCTTGGCCGCCGCCATCGCGGGCAACGCGTATGCCGCGCCGACGGAGATGCCGGCGGGTGCCGTGCATGCCGACGAGATCGAGCGCACCTACGGCCCGCTCACCTGCAAGGCGCTGCCGGCACTCATGGAGTGGCTGGCCCTGCGCTCCGACTTGGATTCCCTGGCCGGCGAGACACATGCCATCACCATGATGACCATCCACTCCGCTAAGGGCCTGGAGTTCCCCGCGGTGTTCGTGGCCGGCATGGAGGAGGGTATCTTCCCGCACGTGCACGACTTTGGCGGTAGTGACGATCCGGGCAAGCTCGAGGAAGAGCGTCGCCTGGCCTACGTCGCCATCACGCGTGCTCGCAAGCGCCTGTTCCTGACCTATGCGGCCACGCGTCGCACTTACGGCTCGACCTCTGCCAACCCGCGCTCGCGCTTCCTCAACGAGATTCCGTTCGAGGACATCGAGTTTAGCGGCATCGGTTCTGCCGGTTTTGAGGGCACGGGCTGGGAGAAACGCGGCGACCGTCACGGCACCTTTGGCTCGGGCATGGGCTCGGATATGTATGGCGGCAAGGTGTTTGGCTCGCATACGCGCTCGACCGGCGGTTCCGGTTCGCGCGGCGGATCGAGCTTCGACGATTTCTTTGGCGGCAGCAGCTATGGGACCGAGCGCCATCGTGGGGTCTCGCCCGACGCCGGCCGTGTTGCCTCGACCTTTGGCTCGGGCGCGCCGCGAGCCAAAAAGCCGTCGTCCAAGGTGTCGCCGACGGTGGAGCGCAAGGTCGATCGCGCCAGCGCGTCGCAGGACTTTGCCGCGGGCGATACCGTGAGCCACAAGACCTTTGGCACGGGTACCGTGATCTCGGTCGCCGGAGACATGATCGAGGTGCAGTTCGAAAAAACCGGCCAGACCAAAAAGCTTATGAAGGGCTTTGCGCCTATAGTGAAACTGACCTAGGCGGCTTTCCCAAGCACGGCACCTCGGCCTTCAATCGTCGGGCATGACCTCAAGGTCTATGCCCTCCTCTTTCAGGCCGATCTGCCGCACCTGGAAAACCCGTACATCCGGCTAGGCGGGCGCGCCGGAGGCTTTGGTCGCCTGCTCGGACAGTCCTGCGCAAGACGGAGAGCACATTAAGTGCTCTCCTTTGCGTGCGGAACTCGCGATCGATGTTGCCCTATACGCCCGCCCAGGTCCTTAGATAACGCTGCTTGCGAACGTCGCTCTGCTCGTTCGCTTTTTGGTCTGGAGAGCCGGGTGGGCTGATATATAGATACGAGTAGGGGCTCCTCCGTTGATGAACGGGGGAGCCCCTTGTTTCGTTTTGGTTGTTGTTGCGACCTAGAGGTGGCTGATGATCAGTTCCATCTTGCCTTTGAGGTCAATGGAGCTGACGGTACTGGGTGCCAGCAGGTGACTGCCCTTGTGGACGGGGTCGCCGCAGACGGTGCCTTCGCCGTCGATGACCGACAGGCACATGAAGGGCCAGCGCTGCTCGAGGGTCTTGCTGCCGTCGACGCGCACGCGATCGACGGTGTAGCAGGGGTTGGACTCGAGCTCGGTCACGCCATCGACCTCGGGCGCGGTCACCGTGCCGTCGGTCGGAGCCTGCGCGTTAAAGTCGATGCAATCGAGGCTCTGCTCAATGTGCAGCGGGCGCAGCTTGCCGTCGGTGCCGGGGCGGTCGTAGTCGTACAGGCGATACGTCACGTCGCTCGATTGCTGCGTCTCTAAAATGAGCGTGCCGGTCTTGATGGCGTGCACGGTACCGGAATCAATCTGGAAAAAGTCACCCTTGTGAATCGGCAGCACGTTGAGCATGTCGTCCCAGTGGCCGTCTTCGATCATCTGTGC
>DAWCEJ010000094.1:3877-5601 GCA_052274955.1 Collinsella sp. | reverse complement strand
GCCGCCGTCCGCGCCCGCCGCCGCGTACACGCGCATGCTCGCGGCGACCTTGGAGGGGTCGAGCCCCGCGCTCATGGTGTCGACGAACTGCACCGCGTAGGTGTCATAGGCGGAAAGGCCCGCGGGAACCGTGGCCGAGAGGCGCCAGTACAGGTCGTCGGCGACCGTGGCATCGGCGGCCTTCTGCCATGCGGCGGCGCTGTCCTCCAGCACGTGCTTGGCCACTTTGGGCGTCGCGGCCTTGGGCTTGACGGTGACGGCGCTGCCGCCCACCAGGGCCATGATCGGCGCGGTGCCGGCCTCGTCCTGGGCGATGGCACCGTCGTCGGCGACGATGAGCCAGTAGCCGCAGGGCAGCTCGGCCGCCGTGCCCGCGTTAAGGGCCACGGACACGGCGCCGGAGCTCTGGAGGGAACGGGCGAGCTGTGCGCTCAGCGCGCTCGTAAGGTGGGAATCGGCGTTGAGCCACTCGGCAGCTTCCTGCGCGGTGGTCTGGGAATTGGGCATGCCGGCGCTGTGCAGCACAGGCAGGACGGCGTCGCGCGCGGCGTCGCTTGCCCAAGCGATCTGGGAGTAGACCTTGGCGTCGTTGTCGCCATCGGAGACATCGGCGCTAAAGATCTGGTAGGCGTCGTAGCTGCTCGCCACGGTGCCGCTCACCGTGATGGAACCGGTCGACGTCGGCACGGTCTGCGCGGAAGCGGGGAACACAACCGCGCAGGTGCCGATCAAGAGGGCGAGCAGCGCAAACAAGATCGGGAAGGAGCTAACATTCTTATTCACGACGCTCACCCCCCTTCGCATTCGCCTTGCGACGAATGTGCATCCAGGCCGCAGCAGCGCAAAGCACCGCCGCGCCGGCAAGGTATGTTGAAGTGACGCCCGACATACCGGAAAGAGGCAGAGTGGTGGAGTAGGTGTTGGTGAAGGTGGAGACGGGAATGATGGTTGGGTCCGCACCGGCGGAGGTTTGAACCGCGACGCCCTGCCCGTTCTTGCCAAGGGTGTTGCCCATGTCGTCCTTCATCTGCGTAACGGTGGTAGAGGTGGTAAGACCGGTGTACTTGCCAGTGGTCTCATTCATGACGGCCTTCACCGTGACGGCAACCTGGTACTCGGCCTTGGAGTAGCGGAGCTTATCGATGGCACCGGTGGTAGGCGCGACCTCCTTCACCGTGTAGGTGTAGGTCTTGGCGTAATCTTTATTGGTGCCTGCTTCAGTGGACAGGTGCGACTTGTTGAACGTCATGGCGCCAAAGGTCGCCGTGATGTTGTTGAGCTTGGCGGCATCGGTCTCCCCTGCCTTTGGGGCAACAGAAATCTTGGGCGCTTCGGGCATGGGGGCTTTGGCTGCATAGTCACCCGTAGCCACAATGCTGAACTCGAACGGCACATAGCTGCCTTCGTCGTCCTTCGGCCAGTCCGTATTGCGAACGGATTTGGTCACCGGGATCTTCACGGACGTAGCGCTGCACTTGTCGGAGATGTACGTAGTGCCACTAACGATGCTCAGCTGCTCGTTCTCTTTCCACGTAATGGAGCCGTTTGTGCTGTCCACCGTGAACTTGTAGGTGTTCTTGTTCAGTTCGTAGCCAAACGGAGCCTGGGTCTCCGTGAGCGTGTACGTGCCCGGCAGCAGACCGGCCAATGTGAACTTGCCATTCGTGTCGTCGGTATCGGCCCAAGTGGTTTCGCTCGAAGCCGACTGATCGCTCACGGTCCAA
>DAWCEJ010000094.1:0-3824 GCA_052274955.1 Collinsella sp. | reverse complement strand
ACCAGCCAAAGGAGTGTATCCCTTGTCTCCTTCCTCAACCTTAGTCCAAGACACCGTACCGGTAATAATCTTGGTGTTGGGAATGGCACCTTTAGGGTTATTCTCGAACGAAACGTTGTTCCCGTTCTCATCCACATAACCCTGAACATAGTTCGGCTTCTCGCCAGTATTGTTCATAGTGGCGTAGTAGATGGTGTCTGACTTCTGGTAGCCCTCCGGCGCCTTGACCTCGCGAATGTAGTACGTGAAGTAGTTCGTGTCGCTCGTGTCGCCAATGGTGGCCTTTTGGTTCAGGTAGTCGTACTGAATGGTGCCAACGGTAGAATCGGAGTCATTCGTGCCGTTATCCACAATAGAGACGATGCGGTCCCAACCGTTCTCCGCATCATTTTTGCTCGCGTAAATCGCCCACTCAGAACCTGCGAGCGGTGTGGTGTCGTCTGCAGCGTCAACCTTGCCCCACGCAACCGCAGACCCGTCGGGCGTGTAAGTACCGGACCATGGGAAGTTGTGGCGCTCCTGATCCATATCGATGACGGAAGCCGAGTCACCCTCGATATCCCCGAAATTCCACGCGACCGTGGGGTTGTACATCTGGAAGTCATCGCCAACATAAACACGCCCGTTGGTGGTCACGTGATCCTCGAAGCTGCCGTTGGGAACAACGATACTGCCCAACATGGCGGCTGCCGGGTCGTCGTCTGTCCACTTCCCGTCACCACCAATGCCCTCAAGGGCCATACCACCTCGGATGGTGACCTGCTTGGCCGTTGCGAAATTCCACAGGATGCTCTGGGCGGCAATGGAGTACTCAGACTTAGTCTTGTCGTTGCTACCGCTCTCGTACCCACGGGAGATTTCCTCACCATTCCACCAGAAGCGCCAGCCGGTGTTGAACTCAACCGGGGTCCCCTCTTCATCGATGATGTTGACGACCACGGAGGCGCCCACGGGTATTTTATTGAAGCTGAAGTCCACGCCACGGTAGATCGTGCCTTTATAGGAGTTGGTAAGATCCGACGCCTTCAGGTTAAAGACTTGAAGCGAAGAACCCTTGCCGCTATCGTCCGCATCGCCGGTAAACGTGATGAGCTTCTCGTTGTTGACAAGGGTCACCTCGCCGGAAACGCTGTTGCCGGTTACATCGGTGTAACTCGTCTTGCGGTTAAACTTCTTAATGGAGTTGTCGAACTTGAGGCCGTACGTCGCCCTACTGTCTTTGTTGTACTTTGCAATGGTGTAGTTGGAATTCTCCTCGGCAACATCGACCGTACAACTCCCGGTGGGTTTAAGCTTTGCGAGGGGCGTGGAGATCTTCGCCTTTACTTCGGAATCCAGGAAATTGGTGTAATTCTTACCGTTGATGCTCGACATGATGCTCGCGCCATCATCGTTGCCCGTGAACAGGCCATCGTCAGACCAGTCGCCCTGCATCTTCACGACAGACTGGCGATCGGCGTTGTTCATCCAGGTTGTACGGTTTCCCGCGATTGCCGCGGTATAGTCGTAGCCAATGGCTTCAGCGTTATGTGAGCTCTTTTGCCTACCAACCCAGGCACCCTTGTTCCACGCGCCAACGGAAGCCGATGCGGGCTCGCTTGTACCAACCTGGATTTCTTTGATAGAGGTCGCGTTACTCAAGCCCGCGACCGCAAGAACGACGCTGCCCGCAGAAGGACGAAACTGCGCACCAAAGCCAACGGTACCGAAGCGAAATCCCGCGCCAGACGTATTGTTATTACCATCCGTGTAAGGCCAGCTCTCCTTGAGGGGATTGAGCGCAAGCTTACCCTGCACGACGGTAAGGCCCTCGGCCTCGACGGCATATGAACCTGCAACGTTGTCGCGTGTGAGGTAGGAGGGGTCCGCAGGCTTGCCTCCTACGTACATGTCCCTTCCAACGAATGTGGCAACGCCGGGATCGGGGGTGGAGGAACCGATATTCGTGCCGATACCGATAGACGTGGGAACGTAAATACCCGGCCCCACGGTGGCCGTCGCTCTCGCTGAAGCCGCATTCGCACTCTGAGCCTGCTCAGCACTATTTGAAGAGCCAGCCTCGCCGGCATCGGTCTCGTCGCTATTCTGGTTTTCGGCATCCTCGCTGGTGTTATCTACAGCAGCGGACTCACTTGAGGAACCCCCCCCATCACAGTTTCCTCGGTAGAAACTGTCTGGGCGTCGTTGGCGATGGCCTGCGAGATCGGGGGCATAACGAGCGACAGTACCAGGCTCAAAACGGAAGCTCCGCACAAAACACCTGCTAGTACACGATGTGTCGCTTTATTACTCTGCTTAGATTTATCTGAATTTGCTTTCATCGATGTCTCCTCCCCAAGAGACCGCGATCTTGCTCTTTCACTATCAAACGTATCTGCGCAATCTGTAATTGCGCTCGCGTAGTAATACTATTGTAACTATTGTTTAAACATCCGAGCAACAAAACCGACATTTTTGTAGCCAGTTCTCAATTCTCTTGACATTTACTCAGATTTGCTTTCTTTTATTCGCTATCTGTTTTTTGTTTCTGCTGGTAATTTAGTTGCCTATTATTTTTTAATGGCATTAGATTTATTTGCACAACATTTTGCTCAAGAGCAAGCGTCCTGTGAACGGTCGAAAATCGACCGTGAGCGGTAGGTCATTAACCGGGATGAATATCCTATTAAATTGATGAGAATATCTTAAACCCATCGGTGGTTAGAAGCATGATGTTCAGACAACAATATTTGAATTTTCCCACAGATCTTAGGTATCAATTCGCCCAAATCGCCTGAGGTCACCGCAAAAGAGCCTGTCCCCTTTTGCGGTGGCTCTCCCCCAGCGCTACAGCAGATGTTCCTCGATAAAGATCGCGATGCCGTCTTTGTCGTTGCTGGCGGTTACAAAATCGGCGGCAGCACGGGTGGCGTCGCTGCCGTTTGCCATGGCCACGCCCACGCCGGCGTCGGCCACCATGCAGGTGTCGTTGTCCGCATCGCCAAACACGCAAATGTTCTGGAGCTCCATGTCGTTGAGCTCCGCCACGCGCACAAGGCCGCGCGTCTTGGACACGCGCGGATCCATGAACTCGTAGAGCCGCTGCGTGGTTTGCAGAGCCGCCGCCTTAACAGTGTTATCGGCAAACGTCGACGCCCGCTCAATCACCCGCGGCATCACCTCGGGCGCCATGGTAAACATCACCTTGGGCTGCGGCTCGCGCAAGAACTCGGCAAAATCGACCACCTTGTAGGGCACGCCGTCGACGCGCGACAGGTGCTCGACGCACGCGTTGCTCTCGGGCACGTAGAACACGCCGTCTCGGGGGCAAACGGGCGTTGCCGGAAGGTCCGCCATGTGCTCGCAGATGCGCGCGATGGTCTCGCCCGGCAGCGGATAGCTCAGCTCGTTGATGTCGTGTGCGCGGTCGATGACCTCGGCGCCACCGCAGCCCACCATCACGTCTACCAGGCCTTCGATGCCCCAGAGCTCGTACATGGCCTCGGTCGCATGGGCGTCGCGCCCGGTGCACAGGCCAAAGAGCACGCCGCGCTCGCGCAGGGCGCGGATCGCCGCCACGGTGCGCGGGGACACTGTGTGCTGGCTCGTGAGCAGCGTGCCGTCGATATCGCAGAACACGGCTTTGATGTGGCTGAAGGTGGTGTCCATGGGGGCCTTTCTGGGTTGTGCGGCGGTGTGGGGTGTATTCGCAAACGGCGTACATGGTATACCAAGGCGCAGGCGCGGCCCGTCAAAGCAAAAACCACCACAAAGGTGCCTGCCCCCATTGTGGTGGCCGAACCCGCAGGATAGCCTGGCCAGGGGAGAGAACGCAAAAGACAAAG
>DAWCEJ010000093.1:0-3859 GCA_052274955.1 Collinsella sp. | reverse complement strand
GACGCATGACCGCACCCATCGTTGATGCCGTGCAGACGGCGACACAAAAGACCGGATCGGCGCCAGTGAGGATGGCAAGGCCGTAGCCCAGGCTCACACCCGAGAAGATAACCGGGAAGAAGTGGCCGCCACGCCAGCCCATATTGATGAGGGCGGGGGTCAGCATGGCCTTAACAAGACCGGTCGCGATGAGCACACCGGCGGGGATGGTAAGATAGGTTTCCATAAGCACGTCGGCCTGGGTCTCACCGGCAAACATGGTATAAGGCAGAACTGTGCCGCAGATGGCGAGCGCCAGGCCAGCCAGCATGGCCTTGACGACGGGGCGCTCCCCTATTGCATGGGACAGCGCCTCACTTGCATGCTCGGAGACAAAGTACAGCCAACCGCATACGGTGCCGACCAACGCCAGCGGAATGAGCCAGACAAGTTCCAGGTTGCCCACCTCGGCAGCCTCGAACCTCGGCATGCCCATGCCGCCACCCATAAGTTGGCCGAGCAGCAGATAGGTGCCCAGGCCGCCGGCAATCGCGATGCCGTAGACCACGGTCTTTTGCGCCTTGGGCAGCTTGATGGTGATCTCGTCGGACGCGGAGTCCTCGCCAGCGCCTCGACCATCGGCGCTACCGGCGAGCGGCGCCACAAAGCCAAAGATGGGAGCGGTGAAGAGCGCCGTTAGGGCAGCTTGGGTACCCAGCAGCGTAAGCTCCCTAAACTCGGCGCCAAAGCGGCGCATGCGGTCGCCGACCCAGCTGTACAGACCCGCGATAACGCCGGTCAGGCCGGCCTCCGGTCCAATACTTCCGCCAAACAGCAGCGGCAGCAATGCCGCGAGCGAAAGCTTGCCCAGATTGTCATACGGGTAGCGTCCGTCTTGTTTGACCTTGGCCATCACCTGGTTGAGGTCGTCGGTTTTGGTGCCCGTAAGCTTTTCGTACAGACCGATCAGCAGGCCGCCCAGCAGGCAGACGAAAAACGGGTACGGCAAAAAACCGAACGGACCGCTCGCGAGCTCGGGCGAAGCGACGCCCAGCATATGAGGGATCTCGGTCCATAGATAGTCGATACCGTGCTCCATCGCAAAGAAAAACAGCCAGACCGCGGCGCCCGCAAACGCACCGGTCACGGCCACGCTCACTAAAAACAGCGCACGGTTTTTGGGTTTTGCAAGGTTATCCATCGGGACCTCCCGTGGTCAAAATCGACAAAGATACGTTTTATTGTAGAGCGAGCGTTGCCCGAACGAGCCAACCATCTGCGCCGCAAACGGCACCATTGGGAGTCATAGCGGAGCAGGCTCAAGACTTATCCGTTGATAATCGAGGCAATCTCGCGCAAATCGTCGGCGAAGTAGATGCCGTGCTGGCGCCTCGGGCTCGAAAGCCCCTTATCAATCATGTGTCCGAGCAGCGCCTTGAGGTCGTTGTAGTAACCGTCCAGGTTATACAGGATGCACGGAGCACTCAAGTGCCCCAACGACACGGCGGACATGACCTCGGCAATCTCCTCGAGCGTGCCCGTACCGCCCGGGAAGGCGATGAACGCGTCGCCGAGCTCGATCATCTTGGCCTTACGCTCGGCCATGCCACTCGTCACGATGAGGTCGTCAATACCGTCGTGTTGAAACTCTGCCTCGATAAAAAAGCTCGGCTCAACGCCCGTCACATGCCCGCCAGCATCGAGCACGCTATCGGCAAGCGCGCCCATCAGGCCCGACTTGGAGCCGCCGTATACCAGCGCGTGGCCGTTGGAGCCAATCCACGTGCCGAGCTCTCGCACTGCAGGCAGAAACGCCGGGTCGTTGCCGACGCTCGCGCCCAGGTATACCGTGATATTCATATTCAGTCCCCCTCGTCGTGACGCGCGTCGCCCGTTCTAGCGTTGGCGTCGGCGATATTCGCGCACACGGCGCGATAGGTCGGCAAGCTCGTCACGATCGAGCTCTTCCAAATGCTCAAGATCGTCCATAAAGCGCGCCATGGTGTCCTTTTGGCGCATCTTGATGAGCGTATTGCAGTAGTTCACCGCCACGCCCGTGAGCATGGCGATGTAGAAGATGCTGATGACGCTCAAAACGACAGTGATAGCGCGGGCAACCGGCGTCTCGGCCGGGATATCACCGAAGCCGATCGTCGATACGGTCTCAAAGCTAAACCAGAGGCCGTCGCCAAACGTAAGGGTCGTGGGCTCGGACAGCCAGACGGCCGTCGAGCACAGCAGATAGAAGACGAGAAACAGGCCCGTGATGCGTGCAAAGCCAGCCTGGCGCAACACGTCGGCAAGCGTCCTCAACTTGTTCATCGCGACCCCTTTTCCAGACGCCCAATCACATTCGCTCGTTATTGTCCCACACCCGGCAGTTGGGTGTTCCTATAGTTTTGTCAACCGTCGGGGCTACTCCCGGTAGGGCACCCGGTCGCGCATCACGGCGTATATCGCCCTGAGCCGCTTCCTCGCGACGGCCTTGAGCGCCCGCCCGTGCCCCATGCCCCGCGCCCTGCAGGCCCGGTAGTACTCGCCGTAGCGCCCCGAGGACCTCACCAGGCTGTTGCACGAGAAGATCAGCAGGGACTTGAGCCTCGCGTCGCCGCGCCTGGACGCCCTGACCGACCTCACCGACGTTCCGGAGCTCCTCACCCTCGGGGCTATGCCGCAGTACGAGGCCAGGTGGTCGTGGTCCGGGAACCTCCCGATGTCGACCGACACCGCGAGCTGCGCCGCGGTCCTCGGGCCGATGCCGGGCACGGTGAGCAGGCACGCGTAGGTCTCGTCGCCCTCGAGCAGCGCCGCCGTCTCGGCCTCGAGGGCCCCGGCCTCGTCGAGGGCCTCCGATATCCGGGCGGCCAGGAACCTGACCTGCCTGTTCTCGGCCTCGACGAGCGCCGGCGGGGGCGCGGTGGAGGCGGCCGCGGCCTCCCCGGCGGCCTCGGCCCGCGGGCCCCCGGCCCCGGAGCGGGCGATCCCCCACGCCCCGCCGAAGCCGGCGAGCAGCTCCAGCCACCGCCGGTCCGACAGGTCGACCGCGGCCTCGAGGGCCGGGCAGGACTCGAGCAGCACCGCGCGCAGGCGGTTCTTGTCCCTGGTCGCGCAGGCGACGACGTGGTCGCGCTGCGACGAGAGGGCGCGGGCGGCCTCGAGGGCCTCGCCGCGGCCCGGGACCCCCGACAGGGAGTCCGGCACGCCCAGGGCGGTCCGCGCGATCACCGCGGCGTCGCGCTCGTCGGTCTTGGCCTCGCCGGCGAACAGGCCCGCGGCGCGGCTGGCGGCGAGCCCGGGCAGGTGGGCGACCCCGCGCCCCGCGGCGCGGGCCCGCCTCACGGCGAGGGACCCTATGTTGCGGAACTGGTCGACGACGACGAGCGTGCCGGCGGGCGCGGAGGCGAACAGCGCGTCGAGCTCGGCCTCCCTGTTGCGGACGGGGGCGCTGGCCAGCACCTCCCCGTCGCGGTCGATTAGGCAGGCCCAGTGCGATGACTTGCCGACGTCCAGGCCGAGCACGGCCGCGGGCCTGGTGGATGGCGCTTTCACGGTGGTATCCTTCCGGTAGTCGTTCGACCGGATGGCCTCCCCCTCGGCACTCACATTACCAGCCGCGGCACCTGCCCGGCACTTTCCTATCAGCCGTCGGGGGCGGCGCGTCCCGCGCCGGCAGCACCCAACGGGCCCTCTCGGGGGCAGGGACGTTCGGCCGTGCGCGGGCGCCCGGTCGGCGGCCCGTTCTGGGCGCGCCTCAATCGTAGCCCGAGACGGTCCCGGGCTGACAATTTCGACTGTAATGGACGTTCTTAAACGACTACCCAATGACTACTCTGTGGTGTCATCGTCCTCGGCAAGTTGGGGGAACACGGCGTCCTTGGGC
>DAWCEJ010000092.1:0-3727 GCA_052274955.1 Collinsella sp. | reverse complement strand
CCTGAATGAGCTTGCCTGCAAAATAGCCCTCTGGGCGCTTGAACGTGCTGCCTGCGCTTGCCATTTCGAGAGGCTGCTTGGAAGAGCGGCGGTGTGACAAGTCGTCCATCTTGGCGCGAATCTCATCCTTGTCTCCTGCCATAAGCTGAAGGGTTGCCCCCAGCACAACAAGCCCCTTATCGCTCATCATGCTGTGGCGATAACTCCAATCGGCTTCTTCAGCAGGGATTTCGCGAACCGTGCCGTCGGGGAAGAGGCAGGAAACGCTAACCGCAACGTCTTTGAACTCGCCATCGTAGGCGCCTGCGTTCATGATTGCCGCTCCACCAACAGAACCCGGGATTCCGCTGGCAAACTCGTAACCTGTAAGCCCCGCTTCGAGCGCCGCTTGCGCAACAGCTTCATTGGTTGCTCCAGCTTGGGCATGAACAACGGATCCGTCGATGGAAATGTGGGCCATGCGCTCGCCGATATCGATAACCACACCAGGCAAGCCTGCATCGGAAACGAGCAAATCGCTTCCGCAGCCTACGATCCACCAGGGGGCATCTGCCTTTTCGGCGGCGCTGATTGCCGCGGTAATGTCTGCGGCATTGCTTGCTCGTACGAAGAACTGGGCGGGACCGCCGCAGCGGAACGTGGTGTGTTTGCTCATGGGCTCATTTTTTAGCAGGTCGTCGCTGGCAAAGATTTGAGCAAGAGCGGTATTGAGTTCTTCGATATTCATATATGCCTACTTATCGTGTTTGGTTCCGAGTGTTTTGTTGCGGCTACGCAAATGTGCCTGCCTATTTGACTGATGGCTTGCGGTAACCGCAAGAGATAAATTGGTTTTTGATTTGCGTGGTGGTTTAGCGCACCGCGTAAATCCGTTTAAGTGTAGCGTAATCGGGCGATGCGGTGAAAACGGCGAAAGTAAGTGCTGTGCTTGTGGGACGCCGTCAATCGACGAGGCGGGCGCAAGAGCTTTGCGTTGCCCTCATTGGGGCACGACGTTGACGCGGCATCATTCTGGATGCAAAACCCGTTTAATCTACATCGGACGTGAAAACTGCGTGGTCGGCACTTAGCGCGATTTGTGCCGATACCAAAACTTTACAGAGCCTGCATTACGTAGAGTCTGGCAGATCCTGCATTGTTGGGAAGCCCAATGAAGCCCGCTCTGGGCAACGAGGCCGACGTTGCCTTCAATTGCCAATAAAACCTGCAGAGCGCTTTTCCCAGTCGGTTTTGCACTATTCACTCCACAAGAGTAAAGTGGCTTCCATATTCGCGGATGGAATGCGCCTGGGGGAGGCGCGTTAAAGGGGAAGTTCATGGAAAAATACCTATTCTGGGGCACGTTTTTCTTCGCCTATCTAATTAACGGTATTACCGGCTTCGCGGGCAATATCTTCGCAATGCCAGTGGGCATGGCCACCATAGGCCACGAAGAGTCCATCGTGGTGCTGAACTGCACCGGATTTCTTGCTAGCGTGCTTATCGCTTTCACGGGTATCAAGCATGTGGTGTGGAAAGAACTCGCGAAGATGTGCGTGATCATGGCGATTTTCATGGCCATTGGCGCGTGGATCAACACCATTGCCCCGCTGAGTATCCTTTCTAAGGTATACGGCGTTGCGGTTTTGGTTATTGCTATCCGCGGTTTGTTCTTTAACAAGAACAATAAGCTTTTACCCGATTGGCTTCTGTACTGCATTCTTGCCATAGCTGGTCTTATTCAGGGCATGTTTGTTTCTGGCGGCTCTTTCCTGGCTATTTACGCTTTGCAGAAGATTCGGGATAAGGAAGCATTTCGGGCAACCACCACTATGACCTGGGTGTTCCTAAACGGCGCCTATGCCCTTTATGGCATTCAGGGCGGCTCCCTTGGTGGCGATGGCTTGCTAACGTTGGCAGTGTGCATCCCTCTGCTTATTCTTTCCACCTGGCTGGGCGGTCTTATCCAGAAGCGTATCAGTCAAGAACAGTTCGTGAAGTTCACCTACGTCCTGCTTATCGTAATTGGCTGCGTGCTTTTAATTAAGTAAGCGTTCCGCTCTGGCGCGGCGGCGGCCCTGTGCCGGCGGGCGTCTCAGGCCACCCATTTCGCTGTTCAAAAGGAGGCTATGGGCCTCCTTTTTCATGCGCTTCATTGCTTCAAGTATTGAATGAAGATGCTCTTTGAGCATCTAACAGGAATGGCGTTCAGAGTGGCGTTCGCGGCTCCAGACCCCAGCCCGCCACCGCCATGCGGCGCGCATCCGAACCTAACAAAAAGCAGCTGATTGCAGTGAGTTTTCCGGGCTTCGCGAATTGTTCTTGGCCGATGCTCTTTTGTCGTAATCCCTTGGGCGCAAGAAAAGAAAGAGCTCGCATCTGCGAGCTCTTGATTAGCGGTTTGCTTTTAGGCGTGCGAAAAGGCTGGTGCTGTTTTGGCGTACCCAGCTTATGAATTCGCTTTCCGTCATGGTGAGCGTGATGTTACCCATACGCAAGGGCGCCAATACCAGGTACATCATCTTGGTGCGGGGTCGCGCCTTCTTCAACGCTTCGCGTGCGTGAGGAGTGGATATCATCTGCTTGATGGCGGCGCGCTTTTCTTCCTTCGAAAGCGTGCAGTTGCGGTTAGTTACGTTTTCGATGCAGCCAACTAGCCGTTCTGCGTAGCGACGGGCTAAGAACTCCTCGATTTCGGGAGAATCCAAGTTCCAATACGCGTATAGCTCGTTCATCCAGCGATGTTCTTCTTCACGTTTGTCGTACATGTCGGGACGGTACTTGGTGTTTTCGCTTTCGGCGCGAGCACGCAGGAAGTGGTAGTAGTGACCGTCGATGCACCCCACGCGTTCAACCTCTCGCATGACATCGAGGTTGAACGGCAGGTCGTCCCAGAACGTGCCAGGGAATCGGATGCCCTTTTCCTTGATGTAGCTGCGACGATACAGCTTGTTCCACGGCGCATACAGAAGTTGGGCATCGAAAAGCTGGCAGGCGTTTGCGCGGAATTCTTCTTGCGATTCGAAGATGCGATCGGGTGCATTGCGCAGCTCGCGATAGTACTTGCCTTCGTCGTCGTAGTACGTGTCGATGGTAAAACCGGTAATAAGAAGGTCGAGGTTGTGCTCGGAAGCAACGCGGTACATGTCCTTCAGCATGGTGCGATCGCACCAGTCGTCGCCGTCCATGAAGTACAGGTAATCGCCACGAGCGATTTCGATAGCGGCGTTGCGTGCAGCGGCGGCTCCCTGGTTTTCCTGATGGATTACACGGATGCGCACATCGTCATCGGCAAGTTTGTCGCACAGAGCGCCACTGCCATCGGTGCTTCCATCGTCTACCAGCAGAATCTCGTAGCTGGTGCATGTTTGATTCTGCAGCGAACCAACGGCACGACGCAGCCAAGATTCTACGTTGTAGACAGGAATAATGACGCTTATCGCGGGACTGTGTGACACGAACACCTTCTCCTGAATCTACGGGTTTCAACTCGCTCATTCTACACAATGCAGTAGTGCTGCATGTGTTGCCTGACGGGGAGTACAAGGTACTTCCACGTTTTGGTGGCTGCTCTCCACAAAGGCTGCAAAAGTAAGCTGTTGGCAGAGGGGAACTGCAAGGCTCTTCGGCACGGGCGCGGGGTGGTCTGTGGACTTCTTCACGGTTGCGATTCCCGAAGCGGAGGGGCCGTGCTTGCGCAAGTCGGGGCCATGCGAAAAACCGATAAAATCCGGCGGTTGTTTTTCTG
>DAWCEJ010000091.1:0-18528 GCA_052274955.1 Collinsella sp. | reverse complement strand
GCGCCGATAACTCTTTACAAATATTCTATAACTCTAGTAGTCTATATATAGGACTATAGAGTTATAGAACACTAGAGAGGTAAAGGAGGTCGAGGAAATGGGACCAGTTGAATGCATAGTTGCGATATTGATGACGCTTCTTGTCTTCCGCGTTACCTGGCAGCTCACGAAGAAGGTGCTGGCGATGCTGGCAGGCCTGTTCCTGATCTCCTTGGCCGGGCTTGCCGTCTTCGCAGTCTACAGCGGAGTGACGAGTCTCGTTGGAATGCTCTTATGAGAAAGGAGTGTGATCGCGATGTCGAAAGACGACGAGGACCGGCTTGTTCAGATGAACGTGCAGGTCCCGAACTGGGTAAGGCAGCGGTTGCGCGAGCGTTACGTGCGCACAGGCGAGGGACAGTCCGCTTTCGCCCGCCGTGCGATAATCCGCCTGCTTGAGGAAGAGGACGAGCAGAGGCCGAAGGATGGGCAATGTTGACGGCAGTGTTGGCGGTCACCTTCCTTGCCTTCGTGTTGGCAGTGTTGGCTTTTGGCTACGCAGGACGCAAGGAAAGCCTCAAGCTCATTTTAGCAACCGGCCTCACGATGATCGGGACCGCTGTGGCAGTCATCGTGGTCACAGCGCTCATCGTCGCAGCGGGCGCGTAAGGGAAAAGAGGCGAAAGGAAGGCTAACCAATGGATACGACCTCCTGCATCCTAGGCATCATATGCCTCGTTGCCCCACCCTTCTTCGCGATGCTCGCAACGCAGGGGCTTTACAGCCTTGTGCGGGGCAACGGCTTCGGGCACCCATGCCGACTCGGTTTCGGCATCGGCATGGTCGGCTTCTTGCCGCTGCTCCTCATCGTGCTCGGGATCAAGGCAGATGCGTTCTTCCCAGAGCTCGGCGACACGTTCGTTGTCACCGTTGCTGCAGCGGTCGGGCTTGTCCTGGCAGTCATCGCCCCTATCGTTTGGCTTAGGTTCCTGAAAAGCGAGGACGCACAGCAAGACGCATGGGAAGAGGAGGACCGCCGCAACTGCGAGTACCTCATCGGTCGGCAACGCGAGCAGAGCGGCAACTACGGCAGGCATGCCGATATACGGTAAGTTAGGAAAACAAAAAAGCGAGCAGAAGAGCGATTAGAGAAGAACCGAAAGGAATGAGATACATGGAAGAGAACAACAAGCAAGCTGGCCTCGATCCAGAGGCGAAGACCGAGAAGCTTCCGGCAACGGAGATCCCCGCAGACAAGCCCAAGGTCGCGAAGATGGAGACCGCAGAGCACCGCATCGAGAAGTCCCTGGCAAAGCAGGGCGTTGAGCATGGCGAAGGCGATGTCCACGATGCGTTGATCCCGCTCTACGAGCGCTACGAGCTCACCGGTGCCACGCCGACCCAGGAGGCATTCGCCGAAGCCTGCCGCAACCAGAGCGCAGGGCAGCATGTCAAGGACATGCCGAAGGACCCGTTCCGCCCAACCGGAAAGCGAAACGCCCTGATCGCCGCAGGCTGCGTAGCTGCTGCAGCAATCATCATCGCAGGAGGCGCATTCGCCTACAGCTCCACCCACCAGCCGGAGCCGAAGCAGGAGAGCAAGCCCGCCGCAGCCGAGGTGAAGCAGGCAGAGGATCCGACCATCCACGCAAAGGTCAACTGCGATGGCTGGAACCAGGACACCTCCACGCCCATCGTGCTGAGCATCTATCAGGGCGACGTCAAGGACACACTCACCAGCACCGATGAGAATGTCACCGCCCCCGAACCGATGGCAGAGAAGCAGGTGGTTGCAGGCGAGGACACCGAGATCACCGAGATCACCGAGAAGGGAACCTACACCCTTGCGATCGTCGGCTCCCCGATGCTCGATGACGGCACCTTGTTCAACCTCCCTGAGCCGCAGGTAGTGGAGTACGACGGTGAGCACGGGGCATCCATTGAGATGACGCTCACGCCCAAGGCAGCCGAGAACGTAACCGAGGCAGACATCGCAGCCGCCCAGGCAACGGCAGTGGCAGCCGGCGCGGACGCCGGAAAGGCCTCCAACGCCGCAAACGCTGCCAACAGCAAGGCATCGAGCGCCCAGGGCGGAAACGTCGCAACAGGCAACAGCACCGCCGCCTCGAAGAACAACAGCAACAAGACCGGCGTAACCGCCCCAAGTCAAGGAAACCAGGGAGGCAACACCGGCAGCAACCAAGGCGGAAGCACTCAGCCCCATCAGCACAACTGGGTTGCTAAAACAGTGCATCATGATGCAGTTTACGAGAATCAGACTACCTACATTCACCACGATGCAGTTTACGAGAATCAAACGGTTTCTGTATGCGTAACTTGTGGAGCTGAAAATCCTTCTTTGCAGCATTCTAAGAATCATGCATTAAATGGGCAGAGCGATCAGGTTGTTGAAAAACAAAAGCGCGTTAAGGTTAAGGATGCTTATGATGAGCCTGTTACAAAGTCTGTGCTAGTGTCTGCAGCCTATGATGAAACCGTTGGTTATTACTGCTCCACCTGCGGTGCAACGAAGTAACAGTAGCGTAACCCCGTTGGGTTGTGCTATAATACTAGTATTGTTGCGAAAAAGGAGGGAACAGCGGATGGAATCAAGATCCGAAACAGACATCCTTGGTCGCCGCTGGTACCGGATAGACATCCTGAAAGGCGACCGAACCTACGACCGCCTCACGATAACGGCAGAGTCCGACAAAGCGGCCGAGCTGCAAGCTCACCGCGAGGCAACCCGCCTCGCTCTGGTCGGTAAGAGCAGAACGCTTCGCCTGTACCCAGACGACAGAAGTCACCTAATAGCAGAGATCAAGTCAAGATAAAGAAAGAGCCACAGGAGCAAAACCCTGTGGCTCTTCTCATATTCGCATTCGATTGCGAATATCCCGTTCTCAGCTCAGCCGCGCTTTGCGCTCAGCCGCGACCTTGATATGCTCATCGACCCACTTGTCCATATCGTCGTCGGATAGGATCCCCCGACACCGGAAGAGTCCCACAGCGGTCTTGTCGAAGCACCGGTCCTTAAAGCAGTCCTTCTTCCTTGCTTCAGGGGTGTCATGGGTCGAGTCGTCGAGCTCAACGCAGAACAAGAAGCGGTCGTTCTTTCCGAGGATCAGGAAGTCGACATGAAGCTGCGCGATGGTCCGGAACCAAACCCGGTTCTCCTCCAGGTCGTCCGTCTTAACGTCCAGAATGTCAGCAAGCCTGACCTTCGGGCATACTTTAAGCCCCTTTTTGCCGCATGACCGGCGAAGCACCCGATAGAAGGCGTACTCCCTTTTTGAGAACAGCCCGTCTCTCAAGACGATGGGAAACTCGCTGATAGGCGGAAGATGGTCGAAGTCGAGCCACCTTCCCTGCTCCGTGTCTGAGTCTACGGAAACCGTTGAAACGGCAGTTGCAGCCTTCTCCCTCTGTGCCCTCTTGGCAGCCTCCCATTGGGCGGCGACTTTTCGGTATTCGACGATATGCTTGTCGATCAGGTCGCTGTAGAACCGTCGGTTGCAGTTCGAGCGGAGCAAGTCGACCTCGAAAGCGGAAAGGACCCCTTTGGCCTTCATGTCCTCGACAAGCGCTTTCTGCTTTTCCGTAGGTGGCATACGCTGCATCTCAGCCCTTGTTCGAGATGGTGTGGAAGAAGGGAACGGCTTGCGTCTCCCCGTGCTCTTTTTGAAGCCTTTCTTCGTTTTCCGCCCGAAGAGAAACCCCAAAAGAAAGACGATAGCGAATCCCTCGATAGGGCCTATTGCGAACGAGTCCACGGCAATCCTCCTTCAGCGCAACCGCCATACGATCGTGATGCTGTTCGAACTTCCGTCGTCTACGAAGAAGCAGTCAACGCCTGCCCGAACCGCTCAGTGCCTTCAATGGTACAATACGAGATATAAACGGTGCCCCGCTAGCCCAGGCAGCATCGTTCGAGTCAAAGGCCAGGCTTAGCCGTCAAACTTACGCCTGGCTTTTTTCATGTCCTGAAACGGGCTTATTGTTGCCCAAGCCTCCATCATCAGCGAGCAGCGCGAGCGCATCGATCCGCGAAGCGGCTCAACGAACGAAGCGAGTGGATTCCTAGGCACCCGCAACCTAAATTATCAGCTGCCGGTCTAGCCAGCGCCCCAACACCATCTCAAGCAAGAAGCACCGCATTCAGCATCCCTATCTGCTCATCCGTTCTGCCAGACATCCTGCAAAAGCGGAGCAAAACGCATTGCACCCAGTGTTCCCTACTCTGCAACAGTATCGCTGGGATCTCCCTGCCGCACCTTGAACGTCGTCAAGTACCGTCGGCAAGCATCCTGATCGCCATTCGGCATGAATAGCATCGTGAGAACGCAACAGGACGCAGATTCCCTCCAACTTTACGTGTTTTCCCATGACCAAGCATAGCCGCAAGGCGCATATTGCCCCTTAGAGGCGCTTACAGCCACCTCTGATCTCGTTTCCCCAGGTCGCATTCCCATGTCTCTCCCCATATTCAGGCAATTCCCCCTTGCCCGATTTGCCTGCCCTGCGCACCTCAGTCGCTTGTATGGTTTCTAACGCCCCAGTCACGGAATGCAAGGGCTGCCCTACGGCGCATCGGCGAGAACAAGTCCGCCTTGTCCCTTGACGTTCCGTTCCTTAGCTCGTTTCTCCGAAACCAAGCAACGGAGGTTGCGAAGAACAATCAAACCAAGACAAGGAGGAACTGAAAAATGAGAACAGAAGAGAACATGGTAACACTGGAGAAACTGAGGTTAAGAGAGGTGGCTCTCAACAGCCTACTCGCCAAGATGGGCAAGGACCTGCGCGTGAAGGCAACGGAGGTCAGGAAGAACAACGTGCAGAAGCCGGCTTTCAGCATTGGAATCGCAGGCGCTTCCTTACAGATAAGGTGCTATCCAACGCCTGAAGATATGGCAATGTCGGATCTGGAGCTTCTCAATGAGCTTGCCAAGAAGTTCCAGGAGGCGACTTCAGGTGTGGCGGTTGTGAATATGCTGCCGAGCAGGGAGGAGCTGATCGCGCATCTCATGCCACGCGTTATGGGATCTGCCAACGCTGAATGGCTGAGGGAAGCTGGCAGGCCGTACAAAGAGCTGCTTGACATGGTGATGACCCTTCAGTGCGGCGTCGACCTCGACGGCATCAGTGAATACGGCGAGGTTGCAAACATCCAGGTGACCGATAGCCTTCTGAGGCAATGCGGGCTCGCTATCGACGAGGCGTTTGCGATCGCGATGAAGAATATAGAGAGCGTTGCGCAGATAAGCCCGATCCGCACGGTTTTGGAAGAGCTTCTTGGCGAAGAGCTGCCTGATGGCGACAATGAGCCGAAGATGATCATTGTAAGCAACGAGCAGCGCTGCAACGGAGCACCGTTGATGTTCTCAAAGAAGATCCAAAGCGAGCTGCTTGAGATCTTCGGAAAGAAGGCGGTGTACGTGCTTCCATCGAGCATCCATGAGTTCATCGCCGTAAGCGCAAGCTACATGCCAATAGACGACATGAGGGAGATGGTGCGCACCATCAACGAGAACGAGGTTGATCCTGAAGATCGCCTGACTGACGAGGTGTACACGCTCATCGGCACACCTGAGAACCCGGTATTCGGCATAAGCAACGGATTGGGCCGTCGAGGACAGGAAACGTTCCTGACAGCACGTTTCTAAATAGCAGGGCGGGCTCCGGTAATTGCACCGCCGGGTCTGCTTAAAGCAACGAATTGTATCACGCACAGAGAGAGCCTGCCGACATTGCATCCCGGTAGGCTCTCCCTTTTTCCATGCCCGCCACGACCTCACCCCGGTCCGCACCCATCGCGGACCGGGGGTTGAATCGCCATGCGTTCGGAAGGAGCTGCCGGTGGCAGGTCCTGTAGATCTCTGCCCGAAAGAAATTTCGGCCGAAGCTTTGCAAGAAGTTGCTTGTATGCTATTATCCATAGCAGAAAGTCTCCTATCGTGATTGTTTCTTGATAGGTATGCTTTTACGCTGTATCCCCTGGTCTTCGGATTAGGGGAATTTTTTGTTTTATGTTCCTTTTGCCATAAGCTTCGGTACAGCGTAGAATATGGGCGCTATTGCAGTGTCCGTCTGATTTTGCGGGTGAAGCCTTCTCAAAGAGAGGAGGTGAAGCCCATGATGAACTTTATTCTTGGAATTGCCGCTTTATGCGGCATCGCCGATTTCGTAATCGAGCGTATCGAATCTGTTCGCAAGATTGTGCGGAAAAAGAAGATGAACAAATAGAAAGAGCCAGGTAAATGCCTGGCTCAAAGTAGATTTGCTTCACCCGTTCTCTAACGACCTTGTGGCGTTGAATGCCTTGATGAGTTTCTTCTCCAAAGCATTCATCTGCTGTGCCGGGCAGGGCACGATCTTCACGAAAACAGGCTTTCCGTTTCGAACATCGGCATAGACATCGCCGTTGCCATGTCCCGTGAGATGGTTCCGCACACGGGAGCATACATACAGGGATTGCCCCACATAGACGTTCTCATAAGCCTTTCCATCAGGTGAAGGGGAGGTGACGATTACATAGCAACCTGGCTGGTCCAGCATCTTGTATCCGCCGGTCACCTTGTTCCCTGATTTTGTCGTTTTCCAATTCCCAAGGAAATTGCCTGCGGAAATCATTTGCGAACCCAAGATGCTCTGCCGCAGCGCAGCTTGATGCTGCCTTTGCCGCTCGATGGCGATCAGCTGGATGCAGCCTGCGATGATTACCAAGAGAATCATTATGATGGCGCCGATGGAAATCTCGAAGTTGAGGAGATCTTGCCCGGCAAGGTTTCCCTCAAATCCCATCTGCATCAACCTAAGCCAGCTGTCTGCATATGAGGTTATGTTCATTGAAGCCCTTTCTTTTCGCTTCTTCGATTATAGCCGATATGCCACTTAACCAGGCTCTTTACCTAAAACCTCAGCGAGCACCGCGAGCGTATCAATCGGCGAACAGCCGCTCAGTGAGCGAAGCGAGCGTATCCCTGAAGTCCCCGCAACCCGGATCATCACCTCTGCGTCAGCCCAAACGCCCAAAACGCCCCCGCAACACAAAAAAAGCCCCACCGAACAGAAGTTCAGCGGGGTTCTTAAATTCGCATTCGATTGCGAGTTTGCTCTTACGGATCGCTTTAAGCCTCGGTAGGCTGGTTGGCAGAATCCTTCTGCACATCCTCTGGGCTCGCGACAACACCGCAGGTGGAGCACTTGTAGTCCTTCAGGACGGACTCATCGTATGCCGCTTTGTCGGTTACCGGCTCGTCCCATGCATCCTTCACCTTCACAGTCTCCTTGTGCGGAACCTGCTTGGTCAGCCCTTTGTGACCGGTTTCTCTCAGATGGTCGGTGCCGTCGTTGGTATCCGGGTCAAAGTACTTGCCGCAAGTGTTGCACATGGTCGAGTAAACGGTTTGATTCTCGTAAACCGCGTCATGGTGGACCACGTGCGTCTCGGCGTCATGGTGGACCGTCTCGTATTCGGCAACCCAGTCGTGCTTATGCACATCCTGGGATGCCTGCGAGTTGTCAGAGGCGTTTTGGTTGTCAGCAGGTTGCTGTTGCTCTTGTGCGGCAATCGGCTCAGGCTGTTGCGATCCATGGATCGCAAACCCGATGCCGATGCCGGCTGCGAGCACGACAACGGCTACGGCGATTGCAATTGCCGCGATGCGGACGTTGCCGGTCGGCTTGCCGTTGTCGCTTGATGCCTCCTGCTCGTTATGGGCGTTTTCGCTGTCTGCCATGCAGTCACTCCTTTCTTGAAAAGGGGAGGGTGCCAACATCGGCACCCTCCCAAATGTTTCAGCAGGGTCCTAGAGGCTATTCCTCGTCGGACTCGGCATCGGTCTTGCCCTCAGCTGCGGCAAGCTTGCGATGACGGTAAGCATAGGCACCGGCACCGCCAGCCAAAGCCACGAGAGCGGCGATCAACGCATAGATCAGCGTCATGTCGACGCCGGTCTTGGAGTATCCGTCGCCACCGGGGGTATCGAACGTGTTGTCATCGGGCTCGGAAACCGTCACGGTTTGAGCCTCGTCGTCGATGTCCTGATGGTCTGCGATCTGGATACCGTCCTTGTAGGCGATCTCGAACGCTACGAGGTTCTTGCCGCCGAGCTCGGATGCATCGAACGTGAACTCAAGGTCAACGGTGCCGTCGGCCTTGTTCGGGACGAACGTGGTCTCGGCGGTAACGTTGCCGTCACCGACAACCAAAGGCTCGCCGGTCGATTTGTCCATCAAGGTGCCGGACACAGTGTATTCCTTGCCAGGAATCAAGTCGGTGTACTCGACGTGGTCAACGACGGTTGCCTCACGGGAAGGCAGGAGCGTATGGTCGCCATCGGTCTTGTCCGTTGCCGTTGTGGACAGCTTAGGCGTTACGATGGAGACGGTTTGCCCCTCGTTGCCGAGGTCGGACTCATTGGCGATCAGCTCAGAGCCCTTGAACAGGAACTCGAACACAACCGTGTCCGTGTCCTCGTTATAGATGGAGTTGATCGGGAAGTCCATCGAGACGGTGCCCGATTGCTCCTCAGGCGTGAAGGTCTTCTTCTGCATGCTGAGGCAGCTTACGATGTCAGGGTTCTCCTGCATCACCTTCGCAATGGCCTCGTAATCCGGGCTCAAAGGAAGCGCAGGTGCGTCCTTGGTGAGCTTGACCTGATCGTCGGTGTAGGTAGCAACCTCGGTAGTGGAGGAATCCTTCACCTCGGAGAGTTTCCAGCCGTCATCGCTCTTTGCAAGCACGTGCTGAACACCGTCGGCATCTGTGTAGCTGTAGGAACCATTGGAGGCAGTAACCTCAAAGCCCTCGCCGAACGCCTTGCCATCGATCTCGATAGCGGAAACGTCGCCGGAGCCAAGCCCGCATGCGGCCTTCAGGTCGTCCGCGAACTTCTGCAGGTCCTCAGTAGAGATCGCCGAGGCGCCCTCGCCGGAGAGCAGCGGCAGCCCCGTGGACTTGTCCATCAGGATACCTGCAACCTGGTACTCATCGCCTGGGATGAGGTTCTTGTAAGCGATCTCATCGGTGATGGAGGACTCGGGATCGGCTGACATGTGCTTGTCGCCGTCAGCGGTATCCGTTGCCGTGGTGCCGACCTTGGGAGGAACAACCTCCACGGTCTGATCCTCGTCATCGATGTCCTCATGGAAGGTGATCTCGATGTCGTTGCGCAGAAGCTTCTCGAACGCGACCAGCTTCTTACCGGCCAAAAGGTCGGCATCGAACTCGAACACAACGTCCACAGAGCCCTCAGACTTCTCAGGGGTGAACGTGGTGGAGCCGGTAATCGGGTTGCCGTCCGCATCCAGCAAGGCCTTGCCGGTTTCCTTCACCATCAAGGTGCCGGATACCGTGTACTCCTTGCCAGGAACGAGGTCCTTGTACTGAACAGCGTCTACGACGGTTGCCTTATGGTCTGCGGGAACCTCCTTGTCCCCATCCAAGCCATCGGTAGCTGTGGTGTGAACCTCGGGAACGATGACGGTGACAGCCTGTGCCTCGTCGTCGATCTCCTTGTGACCGCCGACTTCCTTGCCTTCACGCTGAAGCGATTCAAACACGACCAGCTGTGCGTCCTGTTCGAGCTGGGAAGCGTCGAAGCTGAACTTAACGTCGATCGTGCCGTAGGTGTCCTTCGTGGCGAACGTGGTGGAGCCGGTGATCTCCTTGCCCGTGGTCGGGTCGATGTAGGCCTTGCCGGTCGCCTTGTCCATCAGCGTGCCGGAAACGGTGTACTCGCGTCCAGGAACCAAGCCGCTGTACTCAACGGTGTCCACAACGCTTGCCTCAGGATCCTTGACGATGTTCTTGTCTTCGTCAACTGCATCGACGGCAGTGGTGCCGAGCTTCGGCTCGGAAACCGTTACAGACTGTGCAATGTCGCCAATCTCGGTGTGGGAGGCTATTTCCTTGTCTTTGAAGACAACATGCTCGAATGCAACGAGGGTGTCTCCGTCTTTCAGGTTGGAGCCGTCGAAGTTGAACTCAATGTCAACGGTGCCGGCGGTGGTTTTAGGAGTGAACTTCGTCTCAGCGGTAACCGGGTTGCCGTCCGCATCGGTGAGCACCGTGCCGGTTGCCTTGTCCATCAGCTCGCCCTTGAGGGTGTACTCCTTGCCAACCGTGAGTCCAACGTAGGCAACGGTGTCCTTGACGGTAACCTGGGTATCCTTGACAACGTCTTTGTCGTTGTCAACGCCATCTGTTGCGATGGTGCCGATGGCAGGAGGCTTGACGGTGATGGTCTGATCACGGTCGTCAAGATTCTCATGGGTGTCGAGGATACGGTCAGGAGCCTCAGTGGCTGCTATCGTCTCGAACACGACGAGATCGGTAGAGTCGGTCAGGTTGGAGCCGTCGAAGTTGAACTCGACGAAAACATCCTGTTCCTGGCTCTTAGCCGTGAAAGTGGTAGAGCCGTGGATCTCGTTGCCGGATGCATCAACATAGGCCTTGCCAGTGGTCTTGTCTATCAGCGTGCCGTTGATTATGTACTCGGTATCCTTCGAGAGGTTGTCGCAGGAAACCTTGTCAACGATAGTCACATCGGGCTCAGCCACAACTTCCTGGTCCCCGTCAGCCTTGTCAGAGGCCTGAGTGGAGATCGAGATGTCCTGGTCGGTCAAGGTGCCGAGGTTGACGGTGTTGTCAGCGTTGAAGGTGTTGTCGCGGGAAACCGTGAAATCCTTCCTGATCAGCTGATAGCCATCGTTCGCCGCACAAGGCAGCTCTTCCAAGGTGTACTCGTCATAGGGGAGCGCACCACGCTCATCGTCGGAATCGGTGATCTTTGTCTCATCACCGTCCTGGTACTGGCCAAACCAAACGCCGCTGGTCGAGTCGAGCGCCTTGCCCGTATCAAGGAGCTTGGCGATAAAGCCTTGAACGCCATCGGCATTCTCAGTCATAACCCAATCGTTGCCGTTGGTGTTCTCAGTGTGCTTGTTCCAGGACGCCTTAGTGGAAGCCTTGCCGTTCTCGTCAGTAACGATCACATGGGACTCTCCGGTGGTCTTGGAAGTGATCTTGAAGGGCACGTTCGCAAGCGAATGCGCATCGTCGGATGCAGCCTTGGTGAACTCCAAGTCAGAGCGGAACACTGGCTCAGCCTGTTCAGGGGCATTGTAGGAATGGACAACATCTATATTACCGTCAACAGTGATTTGACGAACAAAAGATTGATCCATACCGAAAGGCTGCGGAAGATTGTAGCCTTTCGGTGCCTTGA
Organism: Collinsella sp.; assembly: GCA_052274955.1. Classification (GTDB taxonomy): domain Bacteria; phylum Actinomycetota; class Coriobacteriia; order Coriobacteriales; family Coriobacteriaceae; genus Collinsella. The sequence continues at coordinate 7,318 of DAWCEJ010000091.1, read as the reverse complement.
TTTCCTTAATAACGGCAGTGCCAAGTGGCAGTGAGATTGCACCATTTGCGGCTCGATAGAAGTCGTCACCGCTTACTTTATAAGGAAGAGTGGCGGTAACGTTGCCGTCGGCATCATGCACTTCAAAACTTTGGTCTGCATAGCGAAGGTTTACATAACCATCTTCATCTGTTTGCAGAACCCATTTACGGGTAGGATCGCCGGATGCCTCGGCTTCAGCTACAGAGTCATAGTAGCCATCGTAATACTCGACAGAGTATTGAGCACCATAGAGGGAAGCACTGCCAAGAGGCAGGTTCTTCTCACCGCTGTAGGTCTTCTCACCGTCGTACTTGCCAAGCAAAGTACCAACAGGGTCGCTTTGCGGCTGGTCCTTCAAATTCGCCGTAGTGGTCTGACCGCTCTTGATCTCGATGCCGTGCGAATCTTCGTCGAGTGCATAGCCGTTAGGTGCCTTCAGCTCCTTGACAGTGTAGGTGCCGGATGGCAACAACTTCGACTTCGCGTAGCCGTTTGCATCTGTGGTGAGCTTGTCTACTGCCTGATTGTCGGAGTTGTAGACGACGTACTCAGCGCCCTCCAAAGAGTAGCAGCCGTTGCCGTCAGTGATGCCGGTGTTGGCAGAGGACTTGTTGATCTCAACCCAACCGCCGAAGTTCTTGATGAGCTTAACCTGTGCGGAAACGTGCTGATAGCCGATAAGGCCGAACTGGTTGCGGCTATGGCCATCGGTAACTCCGGGAGGGGTGATGTAGACATCGTAGACAACCTCGCCGGTCTCGACGTTGACGCTGTTGAGCGTGGCAGTGTAATTGGCTCGCACGTTGGTCGGCTGTGCAGCCGAGCGATCGGCGCAGGAGCCGGTGGCGGTGCATCCGGACAGGTAGCCCGAGAAGTTGCTGAGCGCGAATTGGGCGGGATGGATACTCCAGGTAGCGCCGATCCATACGGTACCGCTCAAGGATTGCGGGATGTCGCTGGTCGGGTTGGTGGTCGGGACGATGGTTACATCGGCAACGGCCCACTTCGCCTCAACAACGACAGACTCTTTGACGGCGGAGTTGAAGTTGTACTGCTGTCCGTCTTTGGTGTACCAGCCGAGGAACTGCCAGCCATCTCGGGATGGTGCTTGCGGGGCGCTGCCCTCAACGGATGCGTAGGACTTGCCCCACGGCACGGTGACAACCGTGTCTGCGGTCTTGCCCCCATCGTTTGCCGATACCGTGACAGAGCACTGGGTTTGCGTCCAGATACCGTTGACGACGGTGCTGCGGTTCACTTTGGTCGAGTTCCAGTCGAAATCGGCACCGGTCTCGGCGTCAACCCACTTGAGGCTCAGCCCTTTCTCGGCTTGCTGCTTTGCGAGGTTCGCCACAGGCGTGTTGCCGTTGGCGTCCGTGTAGTTCACCGGGTCTGCGTTGACCGCCTGCCCAACGGTGAAGTCGCCAGCAGCCGACGACAGCACAGGCAGCGTATCGCTGGCAAGGCCGTCAACGGTGGTTGTCACGGTCACGTCGTTCGGGGCCGCAAAGGCGGCCGTCGGGTTGCTGAGCGCCCAGGTGGGCATCAAGCCCACGACCAGAACGAACGCGAACAGCGAGTTCACGAACTTCGCGAAGCTTTTCTTTGCTTCTTTCTTCATAGCTTTCTCCTTTCTTATTCGAAATGAGGGATAAATCTATCTGATGATACCGCAAAAGAACCGTAATAAAACCGTAAAACACTCGTTTCAACTGGCATAACAACCCATAATCGCGGCAAATGCGTCTCAAGGCGCAACTCACAGAAAGAATCCCTCCGAACAACTACGCATCGAAACCCTGAAAAGCAAGGGCAACCCGTTGCTGATAACATTCACAGAACCGGTTCTGAAACGACGAGATAGGAGAGAAGAATGAGGAAAACCCTGATTGCAGCTATGTTTGCCGCTCTCATGGCAATGTCGATGGCGCTGGTAGGATGCGGATCGCAAGAACAGCAGCAGGAAGCGCAAGAGCCTCTTGACCTGACGGGAACATGGGTTCAGGTGAACAAAGGCGATGACTACCAGCAGGCAACCATTGAGGATGGAGCCATCGAGATCGACTGGATAGGGGACAACGGCAAAACCACCGCCCTGTACTGGGCAGGCACCTATGCTGCGCCGACGGAGCCGTGCGAAGAGTACAGCTGGGAGTCCCAGAACGACAAGTCCAAGACCCAAAATGCCCTCATGGCATCAACTGACGACACCAAGCAGTTCGAGTACAAGGACGGAAAGCTGAGCTACAAGGTAAGCATGATGGGAACCACCACAACCATGGAGCTTGAAAGGCAGTAACCCGCGCCGTCGAATCCAAGCGCACCGCAATCACAGATGGGAGAAATTGTGGACGGTAAGGAATTGGAAAAAAGGAAATCGTTAAACAAGAAGATCATTATCTTTGCAGTTGTTGCCATCTTCATTATCGGATTGATCGGCAGCGGCATGTCCGGGCAATCGAACTCATCAGCATCTAGCAGCAACGCAAGCACGCAGAGTACCGCTAAACAGGAAAAATGGGATGCGAACAGTGAGCTGTTCGGCCAAACGGTTGATTCTGCCTGGGATAAGATAGAGGCCAAGGGGTATTCCATAAAGATCTTGTCGATCAAGGGAGCGGAGCTCAGCAATGAGGAAAGCACCCGGCACACCTCGACAACGCAGAGCTGGCGTGTAACGAAGGCAAGCTTGGATGAATCGGCGAAAACGGTGACGATCACTGTCATCAGCAACGATGATTTCGTCGACAAGTACGGTGAATCCGCAAAGAAATAGAGTCTTCCGGTAATCAGAAGAGCAGAAGAGGGTACCAAAAAAGCCCCGCAGCGAAAGCAGGGCTCAGTGAGTTGAGAGCGTATTCAATTATTGAAGCCGATAAGATTACTGGTCGCAGGAATCCTTTCGCCAGCCACCATACAGGTAGTATTCGCAAACCCAAGTATCATTTTCTTCGCTGACGCTGCGGGCAGAACCTTGAACTTCGTCCATATAGCAGTCAAGGTTAAGGTCGTCATCGCGTTCCCAAGCATCTATCAGATTGTTGATTGCAATCTCAAGGTCCAATGGACACTCGAACGGAAGCTCGTCAGGCCGTAAAATGCCTTTGGTATTCAAGGTCGATCACCTCCATGAAAGTTGATAAACCCATTATATCACGTCTGACCTGCGGTTTTACAGTCATATTGATGTTAAATGGCTTAAATCCCCTTATTCCCAATCCTCGTCGTCATCCTCATCGGAATCCGCAACATTCGCCGCCTCTGCCTCGCGTATCTGCATGATTGCCTCAAGCGGGTAGCCCATGCGAGCTGCCAGTGCTTCCTCGGAAACCCCTGGGTTCGCCTTCTTCAGGTAATCGAACACCGCGCTTGCACGGCGATTGATGCCGGTCACATTGTCGTTGCTGAAGCACAGGATCTCCTGGTTACGGAACTTGGTGCCGTTGATCAGGAACCCTCCCTGCCTCCATGCCACCAACTCGCCGTTCACCGTGATCTGCGCAATCTGCTCAAGCTCGCTTTTCGACACCAGCAGTATTCTCTTGCCGACACGGCGCACAGCATGGGAGATGCGCGTATTCGAGTCCTCGTCCACAACCTCGATGCTGTCCTTGCAGTCGGCACCGTCGTACCAGAACACATCAAGCGCGAAGCCCTCTTCCTCAAGCACGTCGAGCCTGGGACTGAACTCCGTCATGAGGTTCCTGCCGGTACGCCCCCATGGCTCGTTTGCGATGAAGTCGGTGGTTGAGAAGACATCGAGCTTTCCCGATTGGTAGTAAACCAAGATGTCCATATTGAATTTCCCCTTTCAAAAAAATCGGCGAACAGCCGTTCAGTGAGCGAAGCGAGCGTATCCACGTATCGTCGCAACTGGGGGCGACATCCGTGCGTGAGCTTCGCAAATTCGCAATCGGATGCGAACATTGCTCAGCTCATCGCGGATCAATCTCATGTTTCGGCTCGTTGCGCGATACCTTGTTGTCGTCTCGCTTGTGCTCAGAGGCATCGCGAACCTTGTTCACCATGCCTGAAAGGTCCATATCTTGAGCCTCTTCTTTTGTCTGTTGACCTGCGCTTTTAATCTTGTCAATGCATTTAGGCTGATGTATAATGGTATTAGGGCTAAGGCTTGAGTAGTTCCCGAACAATTGGCGTTCGGCCAGACGCTCAAGTTTTTGGCCCTGTTTTTTGTCTATATACACGATTTTGTCCGGTGTAAGCGCTCCCTGAAAATAATTCATGAAGTTGTCTTTACCGAAAACCGTGAGAACAAGATTGGTTTCAACGGTTTCCAGCTCATAATGTCCCTTGCCGTCTGGCTTGATGCTTGCGATCAATGGCAGCTTGTCGTTGTCAACTGCGCAAAGCACAACCAAGAGAGCATCGTCACGCGATGGATTGTCGGCCAAGATCACCGGTTTCTTGAAAAGCTCCGGCCATCGCTTTATCTGCGCGATGGTGAACCCATGACGATGAGGATGGTTGTTTGATTTTGGCTTCAAGGCCTCGCGTAAGTGGTTCTGAGTGTAAAGCATGGGCTTTTGCTCGAAACCGGCAGCAAGCAGGATTTGAGGAGTATCGCTGATCTTCAAGTAGGCGAAACGCTCCAATCCACCAGCTGAGGCTAGATCGATGTCGTCTCCGAACCGAAGATACTCCTGGCATTCTGCGGCATATCCGGCAAAATCCTGAGCCTTGTCGTTGCCTGCGATCAAGTGAACCTTGCGATCGGAATCGAGGCAGGTAATACGCTCATCCTTGGGCATCTCAACCGAGTCTTCGTATTCTCGGATAGAGAGAATGATCTCTTTGCTTTTTTCTTTGTTTATGTAAAGAACCTCGCTCGGCGGAACCTTGTACCTGAGCTGAGAGTCCACGTTGTTCTTGCCGAACACGGTGATCAGGAAGTTCGAGTTCGCGTAGCGCATTCCGTCGTGGAGCCCCGATTTGGAGTTCGGCTGCAGCACCGCCAGAAGTGGGGACTTGTCGCCGTCCACCTGGTTGAGCACAACGCATATCCGGCTGTTGCTGTTCGGCGAGTTGTATATCAGCACTGGATCTTCGAGCAGCAACGGCACTTGGCACATCAGCTTCGGGTCGATGCCGTGGTTGTGCCGGAACTGCTCACCCTTCGAAGCCTTCGGGGCAAGAGCCTTCAAGGCATGCCGCCGCGTGTAGAGCAGCGGATCCGCCTGAAATCCAAGCTGCTGGTAGATTTTCGGTGTGGTTCCAAGAAGAAGGTCGTTTCTCAACGGCTGCTTCGCATCCTCTCCAGGAATCCTCTTTGCGCTTCTTCCATCCTCGGTGAAGCGAAGCGTTCCAAGTTGCCGTATGAATTCAAGGTACGTAGCGCATCTGCCGGCATATTCGAGGAGGGCAGGGGAGATCTCGCAGGTGATCTTCGGCTTGCCGCCCTCGATCTGAAGGAGGCGGTCGGAATCTTTCATCGGGGTGGAGATCTCATAGCGGTTGATGGTCCTGATGGCCTCCGCATATCGTTTCGCTTCCTCAATGTTCAACTTGTCCCTCCTTCAAATAACTTGCTGTCCGGTGCTCAACTAGAATAAAACCCTTGCTTCAAGTGCAGATAGCTAATGCGCACCATGGTCCAAATCGCCATACCCTTTGCCAGGTTCGTTGTGATTGTGCTCAGCAGCGTCCTTGAGGTCGGCTGCCATGTCTGAAAGCCCCATCTGCGAATCAGACCCTTCCTCCCAAGGCTCGATTCCCATGAGCCTTGCCACCGTAACGCCGTCTTTTCCGAATTTATCCTCGAAATCGAGCCAAATCTCCTCGCGGGGCGTGCCGGCAGGATACTCGCGCCATTCGGCATCGATACGCTCGTTGTCGTCGATGCATACGTCTCCCAGTTCAGCCCAAAGCTCCTTGGCAAGGGCAACACGCTCAGACGATGCAAGTCCCGCCAGCTTCCCATCCCGCTCTGCAGCGATAAGCCCTTCCGCTTTCTCAGCGAAGTCCGGGAAGATGTTGATGTACGCATCGTCGCCGAACTCGATCACGTTCTGGAAGTCCTTGTTTGTCCAGATCAGATCTTCCAGGCAGCGCATCCCCTCCTCGCCGTAATCCTCAATGCCCTGCTCCCGGTTCTCGATGAAAACCATCTCGTCATCGCCTTGCAGGTCTATATCATTGATAACTTTCTTGAGGGTCTGTTCCATTGAATCGTTCACTTGAATACCTCCAAAACATCATGCTCTGCGATATGAGCCCAGAGGGCTTATGCCGAAAATCACCGCTCATTGCCGACGGTATGCTCCTCATGCGCCTGCTGGGCATCCTTATGCGCCTTATCGGCAGCTTCCCTAAGCTCAGCTGACCGGCTCGACAATTCCACTTGCCCGTTGTCCAGCGCAGGTGCCTTGTCCTTGTCATCTTTGCCCTTCGTGCCGTTCCCACGGAACCTTGCAGCCACTTCGTCGGGAATCTGCGCATCAAGCTCCTTCATATAAGCCCTACCAGGAGCCTCGCGCCCTGTTGCCTCCTCGTAACGGTCGACGATCATGTCGGTAGCCTGGGTGGCAAGCGAAGAAGCGCGGAATAGCACATCGGGGTCGTCAGAGATGACTTCTCGCCAGTTCTGCAGGTAGGCGACATGCTGCTTGTAGTGCTTGGATTTCGGGTCGATGTCGGCTGGAAGCCCGAGCTCTGACGCGCTGAACATGCTTGAAAGCTCGGCGACAAGCTCCTCTTTGGCATACTCTTTGGAACCGAATGTTCCTATCTGCGGGCGATCGAGTGCAGAAGGGTGCCCAGTTGAATGTCCCATCTCATGGAGCATGGTGGTGGCAAACGAGCTGTAGCTGTCGAAGCTGTCGCGCGGCGGCATCTGAATCCGGTCGAGGACAGGGGAGTAGGCCGCTATGTTGCCGCCGCCCTCGATGATAGGGCAGCGAGATGACTCGATCAGATCTTCGATAAGCTCAAGATTCTCATCATCGGTACATTTCTCGTTTTCGGGTAGGGGAGGAACCGGATGGTATTCCGATGCATCTCCGCCGGTACGTTCCGCCCATTCGTCGATTTCCTCCTGAGTCATCATCTGCGACAGGTTGAAAACCGGATAGGCCCGGTTGAAGCTCGGTATCACCTCGTATGCGTCGGGATCGTTGTCCGGCGCATCCCGATCGGTTTTGATGCGCTTCATCTTCCAATGCTCGATGACGCACGAGCGTTCTCCTTCGCGCAATCGCCATCCGGCAGCCTCAAGGTTCTTGAACGTGACCCATCTCGGATCGGCGTACCCATGGATCATGGCCATGCCGAGAAGATGCGT
>DAWCEJ010000090.1:0-2767 GCA_052274955.1 Collinsella sp. | reverse complement strand
GCTGCATGCGCATAAGGCGATCTTTTTGACCGACGTCGACGGCCTGTACAAGGACTTTAGCGATAAAGACTCACTCATCTCCAACCTAACGCTCGACGAGGTTAACGAAATGCTCTACGGCGGCGAGGTCGATAAGGGCATGATTCCCAAGCTGCGTGCGGCCGTCGATGCGCTTGCCGGCGGCGTATTTCGCGCTCACATCATCAACGGCACCACGCCGCATTCGCTGCTGCTGGAGCTGCTGACCGATGCCGGCGTCGGCACCGTGATCCATTCCACCGAGACGGCTTACGAGTTCGATACGCATCCGCATCCGCTTTCGACGTTTGCTGCGCGTCTGACCGAGAACCTCGACGAGGTCGAGAAGCTTCAGACAGTCTAACTGACCCGCAGCCGCCCCATTTCTGCACCCATAGGCCTGCGCCGTCCGGCGCTCAACGAAAGGCATCCCATGTCACTTGCAGCTCAGCAATCGCTTGAATCCCATTACGTTATGCATACCTTTGGCCGCTCTCCGGTCGAGTTTGTCGAGGGTCACGGCATGAAGCTCACCGGCGACGATGGTCGTGAGTACCTCGACTTTCTTGCCGGCATCGGCGTGTGCAGCCTAGGTCATGGCGACCCGGCTGTGCTCTCGGCGCTCGAGGCACAGACCAAAAAGCTCATGCATGTCTCCAATTACTTCTACATCGAGCAGCGTGGACAGGTCGCGGCGCTGCTGTCCAAGCTTGCCAACGACGACTTAGATGGTGCGCGCGTGCTTGCCGATGCCATTGCCGCCGGCGATGAGACCACGGCAGCTGCTCTTGGTGCCCCGGCTGCGGATGAGCAGGTTTGGGAGACCTTCTTTGCCAACTCCGGCGCCGAGGCCAACGAGGGCTCGATGAAGCTCGCGCGCCTGTACGCCAAGCGTGCCGGTAACGGCGGCAACACTATCGTGTGCATGCGCGGCGGCTTCCACGGCCGTACGCTCGAGACCATTGCCGCCACCATGCAGGATTGGCTGCAGGATAGTTTCCGCCCGCTGCCGGGTGGCTTTGTGGCCTGCACGCCCAACGATATCGATGAACTGCGTGCGATCTTTAAGCAGCTGGGAAGCGAGGTCTGCGCTGTCATGCTCGAGCCGATTCAGGGCGAGAGCGGTGTGCACCCCATGACCGAGGAGTTTATGGCGGCAGCGCGCGACCTGGCACACGAAGTGGGCGCCGTGCTTATCGCCGACGAGGTCCAGTGCGGCATCTTCCGCTCCGGCAAGCCGTTTGCATTCCAAACCTATGGCGTGGAACCCGACATCATGAGCCTTGCCAAGGGCATTGCTGATGGCGTGCCCATGGGTGCCGTCGTAGCAAAGAAGGAGATTGCCGACGTGTTTAAGCCGGGCGACCACGGCTCGACCTTTGGCGGTAGCTGCTTGGCCGTCGCGGCGTGTGCCGCGACGCTCTCCGCGCTCGTGCACGGCGATTATGCCGACCATGTTGCCAAGGTAGGCGCCTATATGGAGGCAAAGCTCGCCAAGCTGCCGAACGTGACCGAGGTGCGTGGCCGCGGCTTGATGCTCGGTTGCGATCTGGACGATACTGTGGGTGATGCACACGACGTTGTGGCCCGTGCATTGGGGGCTGGTGCCGTGATTAACGCTACGGGTGCCCATACGCTGCGTTTCCTGCCGCCGCTCGTCTGCGAGGAATCCGACGTGGACAGTCTGATCGAGATCCTGTCGGACGTTTTGGCCTAACACAGCGAAATAACTTAACTTTGACCGGGTTCCGGGCTGCGGACGTGCCCTATGCGGCACGATTCGGCGGTCTGGAGCCCGTTTTGCCTTAGACTTGCTAAGGCGGGGAGACCTGCTGGTCAAAAAACATCAAATATGAGTACTGTTATCGATTTGGTAGCAGCAATTTTGGACTAATAAGGCCAGATAGCTAGTCGAAATGGCGATGAATGTACGATTTTAATCCAATTGTTAGTCCTTATAATGGACATATGTTGCGTAACTTAAGCAAATACTATCTTTTGATATGTTGTAAGCAAGGTAGCAGTACTCATTTTTGCCATTTTCTGGCCACGGCCTTTGTGACAGTCGTGCTGGCGGGTTCGAATCCCATGCGCTGGGCCTGAAAAAGGAAAGGCCCCCATAGCTGGGAGCCTATCAAATCAGTGGTGGGCGATGAGGGATGTCGCGTGCGGCTGACGCCGCCCGCTTTCGCTTCGGGCCTGCGGCCCTCGCGTGCTGCGCTGGAAAACGCTTCGCGTTTCCTCAGCTTCGCACCCTGTCGGGTTCGAATCCCATGCGCTGGGCCCAAACAAAAACGGTCCCCTTGCGAGGACCGTTTCCAATTCAATGGTGGGCGATGAGGGATTCGAACCCCCAGCCTTGTGCGTGTAAAGCACCTGCGCTAACCGTTGCGCCAATCGCCCGTGCGGAGAGAGTATAGCAAAACAATCGCCTCATTCATCTCATATCCATTAAAGGTAACCGTCGCGTGTCACAGCGGAGCTGATTCAGTTGAGATTGCCTGAACATTCCGCCCCTCTTTACGCCCTCGGGTATACTCAAAAGCTACTGATTCGATTTGATACCCAGCAACAGCAGAGGGGATAGTATATGTGCGGTTTTGTCGGTTTTGTCGGTGGGACGGATAACCAATCCGAGGTGCTCACCAAGATGATGGACCGCATCGTCCATCGTGGTCCCGACATGGGCGGCCAGTTTATCGACGGCCGCGTTGCCCTTGGCTTCCGCCGCCTGTCGATCCTCGACCTG
>DAWCEJ010000089.1:0-4850 GCA_052274955.1 Collinsella sp. | reverse complement strand
TTCTGAAGGCCAAGGGCGTTAAGTACAACGCCTCCCAGAGCGGTGCATATTGGTTCCTGAATTCCATTACTTCGCCGTTCGATCACAAGCCGTATGGCTGGGATGGTGCGACCAATAAATATTGGCATCTGTATATCAATGGAGAGCCCTCCTTACTCTGCGCCAATCAGATTACGCTCAAGAGCGGCGATAAGGTTACGCTTGCCTATACCACCGACGATTCGGCCATGCCCGATCCCGACAAGATTGTCGTGGACCCGAGTGCGACGACTCCTGATTGGGATGCCGAGTGGGCCGGCTACGGCAACAGTGGCAACGGTTCGACCGTAACGGATGCCAAGACGCCTGCGCAGGCCGCCGGTCTTAAGTGGGCCTTCGATTGGAAGGCCGAGTCTGGCCAGCAGTATGCCAACTGCAGCGAGCCTGTCATTGCTAACGGTTTTGTGTACATCGCGACCGAGAACGAGCTCATTAAGATCGATTCGTCCACGGGCAAAAAGGTTGCCTCTGCGCCGCTTGCCTCCAAGGTGAGCTATACCTCTCGTCCGATCTATACCAATGGCCTTATCATTGTTCCGCTCAACGGCGGTGCGGTCCAGGCGATTACTGCGGACAAGCTGATCTGCAAGTGGCTGACGCCTGGTTTGACGGACTTGACGCAGAGCTCCTGCACCGTGGTTTCGGACGGCGAGTACGTCTATGTTGGTACGGTCGATATTTCGTATGACGAGAACTACAACGCGACCTACGGCAACGGCTCCTTTGCGCGCATTAAGATTGCCACGGGCGAAGTTTCTTGGCAGAACATCGACCCTGCCGAGGGCTATTACTGGACTGGTGCGGCTTTGACGGATAAGTATGCCATCGTTCCTACGAGCGCGGGCACGCTTAAGTGCATTGATAAGACGACGGGCGATGTCGTTTCGACTATGAAGCTCGGCGCTCTCGCGAACGCCGACTGTGTCGCCGATCCGTCCAATGGTTCGACCTTCTATCAGATGACGCACGATGGAAAGCTCCATGTGATTTCGCTTTCGGCGAAGGGCGTACTGAGCGAGCAGAAGACGGTCGACCTGGGTCTTACGAATAACATGAGCGCACCGGCGGTGGCTGGCGAAAACTTGGTTGTCGGCGGACAGACGGCTACTGGCTCTGCTCTGGCTTTCTATAATCTGAAGATCGGTAAGACCACGATGGTCACCGCTGCTGACGGTAAAGAACTGCCGACCGGATTTAACGGTATTGCTGCTACTCCGCTGGTGAGTGTTCAGGGCGGCAAGACCTATGTGTACTTCACCGTTAACAGCGCGGATAGCAAGGATTACGTCAACTACTCTGCTGGTGGTGGCGTGTATCGCTATACGCTCGGCGATGCAGAGGCGACGCAGATTTATGATGCGGCTGGCCATTACCAGCACTGCGACTCTCCGGTCATTGCCGATGCATCTGGCAACCTGTACTACATCAATGACTCGGGCACGCTGTTCAAGCTTGGGGCCGTTGAGTCTTGGACGGTTGCTTTTAATTCCAACGGCGGGTCTGCTTGCGACACTAAGTTTGTTGCTACGGCCGATGGCAAGCTGGTCAAGCCGGCCGATCCGACGCGCGATGGCTACACTTTCGGCGGTTGGTATACCGATGAGGCTTGCACGCAGGCGTATGACTTTAGCACGCCGGTAACAGCCGACCTGACGCTGTATGCCAAGTGGACCAAGAATGCCGTTAACCCTGGCGGTAATGGCGGTTCTGGCCCCAATGGCGGCAATGGTGGCGCTGGCAACGATTCCGGTGCTGGCGCTGGCACTGGTTCCGGCTCTAAGGGCCAGCAGGCCGGCGGCGCTATCGCCCCGGGTCAGAAGCCGACGACCAAGACGACGGTGTCGACCAAGACCGAGACCAAGGACAACAAGTCCAACAAGAAGGACTCCGATAAGTCCGACAAGAAGGACGAGAAGAAGTCTGACAAGAAGTCTGACAAGAAGGACAGCAAGTCCGACAAGAAGTCCGATTCCAAGTCCGATACGGGTGCTGCTTCCACGACCACTGCTAAGAAGTCCTCTAGTGCTTCCGAGCAGGAGACTGGCACCAATCCGCTCGCCATCGTTGGCATCGCCGCCGGCGTCATCGGTCTCGCCATCGTCGGTGTGTTCGTGTTCACCAAACGTCGGTAGGTGAGGGCTGTGTCCAATAAATCCAAGGACGCTGACCCCAAGCAACCAGATTCCTCGTTTATCCAGCTTGGCGATGCAAAGCAAAAGGGCGCCGCTTCGGCGGCGTCCGCCCCTCGCCGCAAGGCGCTCCTCGGCGTTCTGACTGCCGCGTGCACCATTCTGATCGTCGTCTCGCTGGGTTTCGTCCATCCTTCCACAAGCGGTGCCTGGTCCATCGACTGGATCATTCAGACCGTGACGGGGGAGAGCGTCGTCGCGAAGGACGCCAAGGGGTCTGACTCGACTACGACTTCGGGCGAGGCCAGTTCCAAGGATTCCAAGTCATCGAATGACGCAAAAGATGAGTCCAAGGATTCTAATGGGTCCAAGTCCAAGGACGATTCCGAGTCTTCAAACAAGGAATCGGACAAAAACTCGGATAGCAAGAAGTCCGAGGAACAGGACGGCAAGAAGTCTGGCGATAAATCCGCTGTCCAAAATACGGGAGCCGGCGATACTTCCAATGTGTCTGGTGGTGCTTCTTCGGGCGGCGGCCAGTCGTCTGATGGAGCCTCATCCTCTAATGGTGGAAACGCCTCCTCGGGCGGCCAGAGCGGCTCGCAGGAGTCCAGCTACATAACAGTGACGGTTTCGGTCACATCGAGCGCTGTGGGCAATCCTGTGTCTTCTGGTGGCACCTTTACCTTTAACGAAGGCGCTACCGTCTACGATGCCCTGTGCGCGCTGGGCCTTTCTGTCAACGCTCATGGCTCGTCGTACGGCACGTATGTCTCCGCGATTGGTGGTTTGGCCGAGAAACAGTACGGCGGCACGAGCGGCTGGATGTACTCCGTCAACGGCACAACGCCCATGACGGCCTGCAGCAACTACGTTCTCTCCAACGGCGACAACGTGGTCTGGTATTACGTTACAGGCTAGAGGCCTCGACATAGCGCGCCAGACGGGCGGTTCGGACAAACATCCGGGCCGCCCGTTTTTAACGCGAATGGGATTGGGTCGCCGGGTCTCTCGGCAAACAAAAAACCGGTTGGAATGGGAATTCCAACCGGTTATACATTCAAGCAAATAGCGAATCGACTACGACCGTGCGCCCTCGAGGAAGAAGCGGCGGCTGAAGTAGTTGTACCAGGTGACGAGGAACGTGGCGATGGCCTTCATGGCCTGGTAGCCGATGCTCAAAAACGTGACGCCCACAAACATGTACAGGTCGTTGAGGCCCAGGCCGATCACCGACAGGATGGTGAAGATCGTGAACTCGCGCTTGCGGCTCATGCCCTCGCGATGGTCGAACACGTACTTCATGCTGAGCCAGTAGTTGACCACGACGGACGTGGTAAACGAGACCGTGGTGCTCATCAAAAAGTCGAGGTGAAACAGCTCGACGAGCGCAATGAGCATACCCCAGTCGATGCCAAAGGAGATAAGACCCACGACAGCGAACTTGAGGAACTGCTTGGTATGAGGTTGTGCCAGTGCCTTGCGCACGTAATCACATCCAACGCGTTGATGAATCGAGCAGAGGATACTTTAGAGCTTTTGCAAGGGAAACGTAAGGTCCTTGCCAAGAACTATACGAACTCGCCAAATTTTCAAGAGCTAATCCGCAAACGTTGAAAATTTGCCCGTAAACGAGCAATGCCCACGAACAACACAGCGCTCGACGCGCGTCATCCGTGGGCATTGTAAAGCTGTAAGGTTGCGAGTTACTTGGTCTCGTCGCCTTCCAGGAAGATCTTTCGGGTCACAAAGTTGTAGACCATGACAAGCGCGGTGGCGCAAATCTTGGCGATATTGGCCTCGAGCCCCAGGCCGGCGTTGAGCGCCAGCACGATGCCGTCGTTGAGTCCCAAACCGATCACAGACAGCACGACAAAGATAATGAACTCGCGGCGGCGGCTCATGCCCTCCTTGTGGGCGAACACGTACTCCATGCTCGCGACGTAGTTAAAGATAAGCGAGACGATAAAGCCGCTGGTGTTGGCAATCAGGATGTTAAGGCCCAGACCGTAGTGGAGCAGATTCGTAATGCCAAAGTCGATGACCGTGGCAATGACACCGACGACGCCAAATTTCATGATCTGCGCAAGGAGCTTTTGCATGGTACCTGCCTTAAGCTGGCGCCGAAGCGCCGCGGGGATGACAAACTTAGCAAGTTTAGCCAATCCCCACGGGTGGAGCTAGGCGCGCTCCTCGATAGCACCGTTTCTATATGCATCGAGCAGCTGGCGCAGGTCCTGGATCTGGCTGCGGATCTTGACACCGGAATCGGTGTCGCTCACCATGCGGCGACGGTCTGCTTGGTCAAAACGATTGGTCTCGCTCTCGATGTCCACGTTGCGTGTGAGTGCCTCGGCAACCGTCGTAAAGGCCCGGTGCGACTTGAGGCGGCAGCCGCGCGAGCTCGAGATGAGCGTATAGCCGGCGATACCCGTCTTGGGATGGTAAGCGCGGCAGAAGCCGCCATCGATGACCAGCAGCTTGCCCTTGGCGCGGATGGGCTGCTCGCCCTTGGTGGTTTTAACGGGCGTGTGGCCGTTGATGATGTGACCGGTCGGTGAGCATGCCATGGGCGCGACGCCAAACTCGCGCATGATGTCATCGCAGACCGAGGGCGACTTGGTAAGCGTAAAGTACGGGTCCATCGGCTCGACCCAGGTGCTCTTATCGGCGATATAGGCG
>DAWCEJ010000088.1:0-3836 GCA_052274955.1 Collinsella sp. | reverse complement strand
CGGTTTTCAAGACCGCCGCATTCAACCGCTCTGCCATCTCTCCGTGAGTCGTAATGATAGCATCGTTTTGGATTTGCAACAGGGAAGGCGAACGATGACGAGCATCGAAATCGATGAGAAGTTCATGCGCGAGGCGCTGGAGGAGGCGCGCGCCGCCGCTGCGGTGGGCGAGGTACCGATTGGTGCCGTGGTAGTGCGCGCGGGCGAGATTCTCACGAGGGCGCATAATCGCCGCGAGCTCGACCAGGACCCTTCGGCGCATGCCGAGTTTGCGGCCCTATGCGCCGCCGCGCAGTCACTCGGTCGCTGGCGCCTTTCCGATTGTACGGTCTACGTGACGCTCGAGCCCTGCTGCATGTGCGCGGGGCTTATGGTTAACGCGCGCGTGGGCCGCTGCGTGTACGGCGCGGCCGATGCTAAGGCAGGCGCTCTGGGGTCGCTATACGATCTCAATGCCGATTCGCGCCTGAATCATCGGTTTAACGTACGTGCCGGCGTGCTGGCGGATGAGTGTCGTGAGGTGTTGAGCGGCTATTTTAGTGGGCTGCGTGGCACCGATGGTGCTGGCTGCGGTTGTGGGGCCGATCTTGAGGCACATGCCGCCCACGCCGAGGCGCTTGCGGGAGTTGGGGATCTCGCTGGCGAGACGCTCGACTTTGGCCCCGTGCAGCGGCGGCCCCGCCGTGTGCTGCTGGCGATCGACTCCTTTAAAGGCAGCGTGTCGAGCTTGCAGGCAGAGTCGGCAGTTGCCGGGGGCGTGCGCCGCGTGTGGCCCGATGCCCAGGTAAGCGCGCTGCCGCTGGCGGATGGCGGCGAGGGAACGCTCGATGCCGTTGCCGCGCGCGGCGGTGAGATTGTGACCTGCGAGGTGGCAGGTCCCTCGGGCAAGCGCGTGGCTGCCCGGATGCTGGTGGACGGCGAGCATGAGTCGGCTGTCATTGAGATGGCCGAAGCCGCGGGCATCGGGTACTCGCCTTGCACGGAGTCGGCGGCGTTGGCGGCCACAACCTATGGCGTGGGCGAGCTCATGCTTCGCGCGGTTCACACGGGCGCAAAGACACTCTATATTGGTCTGGGTGGCAGTGCCACCAACGACGGTGGCGCTGGTATGCTGCAGGCGCTGGGCGCCCGCCTGGTCGATGAGTGTGGCTGCAATATCGCTCCCGGTCTTGCGGGCCTTGAGCAGGTGGCGAGCGTTGATTTGGCGCCAGCGCTGCAGGCTTTGGATGGCGCTCGTATCGTTGTGCTTTCGGATGTCGAGAATCCGCTCGTGGGGCGTCGCGGGGCACTGGCGGTGTTTGGCGGGCAAAAGGGCCTGATGACAGACGATGTCGAAGCGCTGGGCAGGCACGACGGCTGGATGGTCGGTTACGGTCGCCTGCTCGATACGGCGATTGCCGAGGCACGGGCCCAGGGGTTACTGCGCGTGCCCGAGGGCGCGCGGACGTTTGGCTCGGTGCTCGGCGTGCCCGGCGCCGGTGCCGCTGGCGGGCTGGGCGCCGCGCTGCTAGCGCGCGGTGCGGAGCTACGCTCGGGTGTGGAGACGGTGCTTGATCTGATTGGGTTTGACGAGCACGCGCGCGATGTCGACCTGGTCATAACGGGCGAGGGCAATATGGACGAGCAATCCGCTGCCGGCAAGGCGCCGGTGGGCGTGGCCCGCCGTGCCAAGCGCTATGGCAAGCCGGTTGTTGCCGTCGTGGGCGGTCGTGCCGACAATCTGGACGCGGTGTACGAGCGGGGCATCGACTTGGTGCTGCCGGTCTGCCGCAAGCCTATGCCCCTCAACCAGGCACTCGATCCGCAGGATGCCGAGGCAAACCTCATCTGCGCCGGTGAATCCACCGCCCAAGCCTACGACCTTGGCCGTATCTAAAATCCATCCCCTCGATAAGTTGCGGTGAAATAGTTCCTGTTTGGCGGCTCAGACAGCAAAAACAGGAACTATTCCACCGCAACTTCGAGAATGGCTATCCGAGGCTGGCCGCCTTGTGCCTTGGGTCGGGCCGTCCGCCACGAAATGCGGCCATCTACTACGTTTAACCGAGTACCCTCGATCATCCCGAATTTTGCGAGATTAAAACCGCAGGTAGAAAGCTTGCCGATTTTCGAAAAAGCTGGCTATGGTTGACCCCTGCGGCCTAAGCGTAGTAGATAGGCCCTTTTCGTGGCACGGCGTCAGACCAGTCTAATATGGATGGGGCTTATTTGACTGCTTGTCGATCTGATTGCCCAAGCAGTCAAAAAGCCCCGTCCTAAATTAGCTGCCTTGCCGTGGAGGGCGGGAGCGGGTAATATATATCAAGCGCCTAGCGCGTTCGATGGGTTCGGATGACGACATGTTCCGAATCTGGTCAGGTCCGGAAGGAAGCAGCCATAAGGAGCCTCTGTCGGGCATCCGAATCCATCGAGCGCACGGGCTTTCTTTTTTGCGCGGTTTTACCAAATCGCGCAATGCTCGACGCTGCGCGCCACCCAAAGCGGCAATTTGTCATTCAAAAGGCAAGGCATGACCAGAAGGTCCGTGCCTTGCCTTTTTCATGCCAACTTGTTCGCTCTGGGTAGCGCTCGCTGACCGCGCCTAAACATAGGCGGTTTCTACCGCCATCCAAGATTCTTCTGTAACGAGTTGCTTACGCATCTCCAGGGTTCTCCGTACTATCATGAATCAGATTGAAGAGAGATGATGATAGGGAGCGCCTTTTTATGATTGAGCTGCTCAGGCGTTTTGGTGGTAAGTATCGCCGGTATATGGTGATTGGCCCTGCGTGCAAGCTGATCGAAGTGATCTTCGACCTGCTTACGCCGCTGGTGATTGCCCAGATGATCGACAAAGGTGTCGGTGCGCACGACGTGAGTGCCGTCGTCCACTACGGCATGGTGCTCGCCGCCATGGCCGTTATCGGCATCTCGTTTACGCTCGTCTGCCAAAAGATGGCGGCGCTCACCTCGCAGGGCATGGGCACCGACATTCGCGGCGCTCTCTACAAGCACATCAACAAGCTGAGCTATGCTGAGCTCGATCGCTTTGGCACGCCGTCGCTCATCACGCGCATTACCAACGACGTCAACCAGGTGCAGCTTGCCGTGGCGCTGGGCGTGCGTATGCTCATCCGCTGGCCTTTCCTGGCGGTGGGCTCCATGGTCGCGGCCCTTGCCATCGACCTTAAGCTCGGCATGATCTTTTTGATTTGCACGCCCGCCATCGGCCTGGTGTTTTGGTTTGTCATGGCGCGCTGCATCCCGTACTACAAACAGCTGCAGGCAAAGCTCGATCGCATCGCGCTTATTTGCCGCGAGGGACTTTCGGGCGCCCGCGTGGTCCGGGCGTTTGTGCGCGAGGGTCACGAACGTGGGCGTTTTGCCCAAGCGGCCGATGACCAGGCGCGTGTCGCAATCGCGGTGGGCAAGCTCTCGTCGATTCTCAACCCCGTCACGTTTTTGGTGATGAACTTGGGCGTGTGCGCCATCCTGTGGGTGGGCGGCGTCCAGGTCAACGTGGGCGAGCTCACGCAGGGCCAGGTCATGGCGTTCGTCAACTACATGACGCAGACCCTGACCTCCATCGTGTATGTCGCCAACCTGGTCGTGGTCTTTACCAAGGCGAGCGCCAGTGCGTCGCGTCTCAACGAGGTGCTCAATTGCGAGCCGAGTATTACCGACGAGGGCAACCAACCGGTTGCGCTGCCCGAGCCGAGCACGATGGGAAACGCTGCTCCAGTCCCCGCGCTGAGCTTGCGCCGTGCGAGCTTCTCCTTTGGCGCGGGCGCCGCCAACGCCTTCACTGACGTGCCCCTGGAGCTGCCGCTGCGCAGACCGCTCGGCCTTATCGGCGG